>REEF01000967.1 GCA_007695205.1 Planctomycetaceae bacterium | reverse complement strand
TTGGTGGCCGGCCGAGTTTGCGTCCGGCGATTATGTCGACTATCTTACGTTGGCGATCGGAGACGAAAAGGACAGGCATTTTTTGGGCGAACTGGCCGGCGGGACATCCCTGCGGGCATCCGACGTGTCGTGTCCGTTCCTGATCTCGGTTGCCAGTAGATGTCGGGCGGAACAGGATTGAGGTGATCTCGTTTGGTGCAAGCCCACTTGGGGTCGCGCTCTGCCCGGAGGCTGGCAAAACGTGTCCAAGCGATGATAGAATCGAGGCATTCATGGTCGCTCGAGCCGGCATTGGCATCTGAAGGAGAAGAAATGAACGGCAATCGTCTGGACAGGTTGAAATGGGGTTCCGGAGCGTCCAGCATGGGGCGGTTGATCCTGGGGGCTTCGGTGACGGTTGGCTTGCCGCTGCTGCTCCTCGCCGTTGGGACGGGGCAAGAAATCGGCGACAAGTCGCCAGCCGACGACCTGCCGCCTGGACTCAAGCTGCTGTTGGAGGTGGACGCCAAGCGCGAATACCGGTGGACGCTGATCGGCAAGAACGAAAAGTCGCAAGAGCAGCAGGCGATGCATCCGGAGTTCAACGCGGTTTCGACGCTCTGGCATCTACCCCTGGCGAGCAATCGAAGCGCTTTCAAGATGGTCTTCGCGCATCCGATCCGCACGGGTGACAATGTCTTCCATCTGTACATCGAAGCCGACGGCGACAAGAGCACGGGAAGAAACGACGGCAGCACCCACCAGGGCGTCGATTACATGTTCACGCTGATCGACGGCGATCCGCGCCATCGCAGCACGCGATTGGACGTCTTCGAGGCCGATGGGCGGGGACGCCGCGGTGCGTGCAGCATTCTGATCCGGGACGATACGCTGTACTTGGTTGCCGAGATGACGCTAAGGCAGCACGAGGGCCATTCGGTGTTCGACTACTTCGTGTCGTCCTACGTCAAGGACGGTGGCCCCAGTGCCAGCCTGGCCTATCGCCGTGCTGTCTCTGACCCCGCTCCGAAAACCGTCGACACCAGACTCCTAATAAACCCCGACTTGGTCGTGGTCGACGGAACCGTCCCCGGCTGGCAGCTTGTCGGAAGAGGAGCGGAGGATGCGGTTCTGACCGCTGTTGCGGAAGAAGACGCCGTGGTGATCGGGCAACTGTACGCCGGCGGGGCACTGCTGCAATCGGTCAACCTCTCCCCCGGCCATTACCTGTTGCGCGCTTTGATCAAGACCGATACGTTCGCGACGCACCTGGGCGCGCTCGGCTTCAGAATCCCCGTCGGCGTCCGCGATGAATACCGCTGGTCGGAGCTTCCCTTCTACGTGACGGATCCGGACGGGGCTGCGAGCCGCCGGGTGGACGTCGGCGTTTGGCACATCGGTTATCCTCCCACGCGGCATCATGGCGAGATCCGGGTAAAGAAGATCCAACTGCGGCGTCTGGGCGATACGGCACTGCCGGACCGCTGGGCGGAAACGCTGCCGGCCGATCCGCTGCACCGGCTGAAGCTGCTGGCCGCGTCGCCCGCATGGAACCGGCCGGGCAAGGTCGTCTTTCAGGACGCTTTCATCGGGACCGAGTTGTGGTTGATGACTCAAGAGGGACAGGTCGACCACTCGTACGTCGGCCACCCCGACTTCAGCCACGAGGGGAAGTACTTGCACATCGGCCTGCGGAGGCAGCCGCGTGGGTTGCTGCGCACGGACGGTTCGGCTCGCCATCTGAACGACGCCTGGGGAGGGTTGGTGTGGCTATTCCCCTGGGAGCAGCAGCGGCTGCCCGCGGGGATGTCGCCGGTCGATTGGATCGTCACGTCGCGGACCCGGGTGGGCAGCCCCGGTCTGTTCACCCCGCCCATCGGCGCGGCGCAGCCGGAAGACGCCGTTTCCCAGCAGACGGCGGGAAGCGAACTGGTGAACGTGGTGACCGGTGCCACGCATCGGATCGAGTTGCCTTCGCAGCCGGGGTGGCGGATCGTCCATTTCCCGGGCATCGCAAGCTACGGAGGCCGCGGGCCGAATATGCGGGAAATCGACCACGACGCGCTGGTGTGGCTGGCCGAAGACGACCGATCCCTGGGGCGGTCGGACATGGACGGCGAAGGGTTTGCCGAGTTCCCGGTGCGCAGCATTTCCTCGGAGCCGCAGGATGACAAGCTGGACGCGGCCATGTCCAGCGTGTGGGGCAAGGCCGGTGACAACTGGCGCGACGCCGTCGACCAGGACGGTAACCGGTACTTTCTTTTCGAACTGAACCGAGAGAACTTCCCCGACCACCCGACCAATCCCTACCAAGTTTGGGCACTGCCGCTGACGCAAGGTGACCGCCGCGGCCTGCTGCGGATTGTCTTCAACCCCAAGGTGAAAGTGACCGAGTTTCTTTCCACGCAATCCGGCATGAGTCCCCAACCATCATTCAACTGGTGGGACTTCGCAGCCGGGCTGCTCCGGTCGGGCGACAACGCCGTGTTGCTTTTGGAAGACGGCACTTTGGTTCACATGAGTTCGCTGGGCATGCACAGCAGCTTCCGCGACACCGTCCACACCAACTGCGCCGACAGTGGCCAGGTGACCTTTTTCGGCTCCTATCCGCGGCTCGACCGGATCACTTGGCCGCACGAGTTCCGGCGCGACCGGGACTTCGCGGTGGTGGCCAGCCACGCCGAGCCGGCCTCGCCCATCGTGATGGTGGACATGGAACACGCGACGATCGGGACCTTGGCCCTGACGAACTTTCACGACTATGCGATCCGGTACAAGACCCGCTGGGATCGGCAGGCCTATCACAAGCCCATGTTCCGCCCCGCACCGACGTTCAGCCCCGACTTTACCAAGGTAGTCTACTTCTCGTCCATGTTGACCGGCGACCATCCCGATCGCCTTTGGGGCGACGTGTACGTGGCGGTGGCCCGGTACCCCCAGCCGCCGGTCAACCTGCGCCGCGAGGAGAACTCGCTGGTGTGGGAGCTGCCGCGGCGGAACGCTGAAATCAAAGGGTTCCGGCTGTACCATTCCGGCGAAAGCGGCCGAAACTACGAACAAATCGGTGACCGGTTGCTGACGGGAACGCGGTACGAACTGCCGACCGACGCCAAAGGATTCTATGCGTTGACCTCGGTGGAGTATTCCGGCCTGGAAGGGCGACGGTTCTCCAGCGAAGTGAACGTCGGCGGCAGCAGCGTCTTCCGGCACTACCACCGCCCGGCGGCGGGAAAGATCGTCCGCCCCATGGTTCCCTTCTTCGATCCCACCGGCACTGCCGACGGCTATGCGGTGGCCGTCACCGATCCCGAGTTGGTCTACGAGCAGCCGGAAGGCGGGCAACGGCCGAGCGGATCGGTGATCATGCGCGTCGCGATCCCGGCAGCGGGCCCGGTGCGCATCCTGGCCAGGGTGCGAGGCATGTCGGCCTTGGAGCGTTCCAGCTACACCAGCGGCTGGGCTCCGTCGGGGGAAGCGGGTCGTGGTACGTTGATCGTGCAAATCGATGGTAGAGAGATTGGCCACATTCCGGTCGAGGGTTTCCCCTGGCGCTGGGTGGCGCTCGATACGGGCGCCGTGCCGTTGCCGGAGGGTGTCGTCGAAATCCAGATTTCCACCTGCGACGCGGGCATTGCGGTGGACAACCTGCTGGTGACCAACGACTCCGACTTCGTGCCGCGGGGCCGAGGCCAGGTGCCGGAAGAAGTGGCAGCAACGCCGGAGGGGCTGCGCGTCGAGCCGCTGGGGCCGGACGACCAGCCGGCGGCATCCGAGTTGATCCGGGCCCAGCAGCCGATCGTCAAGCTGGCCTGGAATCCCGTCGCCCCGCCGCAAGGCGTCTCGCATTACAACGTGTATCGTTCCGAAGCGGAGTCGTTCACGGCAGAACCCGAAACCCTGCTGGGCAGCCCGACCAAGCCCGTTTTCTACGATGTCGGGCTTTCGGCCGGCCAGACGGTCTACTACCGCGTCCGAGCGGTCGACGCTTGGGGCAACCAATCACCGGCCTCCGCCTCTTTCCAAGTGACCGCAGACGGAAGATAACTATGCGTTTGGCGATCATCCACTGGGTAAAGCCAGCAACGACCGTGAAGCCTGAAGGAGGAATCGCCATGGATACGACGAGACCGATCGACCGTCGAAGCCTGCTGCGAGGCGGCACCGCCGTGGGAGGCGGCCATGACCCTTGGACCATGGGACGCATCGGCTGACGTCACGCAGCCGGCCGCCGGTACGATCAAGGTGGGGGTGATCGAACTTTCCTGATGGCCTCGCGAAACCGCTGAAAGAAGACAACCAGCAAGTCGCCAAATGCTACGAGCGGCCGCAAACCACTCGCTTCGACCAGCGAGTGATGGAATTGAACATCGATAGCGATGCAAGCCTTCAGATCGCGTGCCGTGCCGAACTGTTCCGCGAGCTGGTTCTCTGTCGGGACCTGCATTCGGGCCAAGGCGGTTTCGGTCACGACGACGTGCCTGACGTCCTGTAAGAAAGGCAATGCGGGTGGGTGTGCAAACCGGAAAATTTGCATAGATATTAGTGAATCTAATTCCATTCGTTGCAAGTTTATCGATATTTGGAGTTTGTCATATCCTCACGGCCATAGCAACCCAACTCACCATATCCAAGATCATCTGCCATAATGAATACAATATTGGGGCGTTCATTAGCGTCTTTTTCGCGGCGTTCGAGAGAGAGGTCTTGCGCGGCGGCGAAGCCCTGCAGCAGGCTGACGATGAGGCCGAGAGTCATCAAGACTGCGGCCGTCCGGTGGACAAACTGATTTTGGTTTGACATGGTGATTGTCTTTCTTCGAGGCGGTAGACGGTCTGCTCCGCCTGCTTCCCGGACCCGGGCTCGGCGGGGGCCGCCTCGTAACGGACCGGCGCCTCGGCCGTCCCGCCGTCCTCGGGCGACAGGACGAGCGGGTCGGTCAGGGTGTAGCGCCCGTCGGCGACGACGATGCGGGCGGGCTCGGCGGGGG
>REEF01000403.1 GCA_007695205.1 Planctomycetaceae bacterium | reverse complement strand
ACTGGCCCCAAACGCCTGGACAGACGGATGGCTGATGTTGGTGATCCCCAGGTAAAGAGGGCCTTCCAGCGCATACGGACCGCTGTTGGTCAGGGTCAGATCGGCATACAACACGTGCTGGCGATCGTGGAACGAGGTGCGTTGGTAGGCTGTGACAAACTCCGTCAAGTCCGTCATCGATGTCCAAGAAACCAGCGATGGTTCTTCCGGCACTCCGACCAGTATCAAATCAGTGATGGCTGTCCTGCCCGCCACATCCACGGCGGTCAACTGGAAACTATTTTGACCGGGTGCGACCATCACCTGCGTGAAGAACCTGCCCGCCGCGTCCAGCGCGTCGACCGGTGCGCCGTCGATCATGACGGTGGCCAGCGGTACGGTGCGATGGCCGCCGGCAGCCAGTCCGGTGATCAACACTTCGGTGCCCGTGGCGAAGCGGCTGTTGTCGGTCGGCGATTCCACTTGGATCGATGGGCCGACGGAAAGGCACTCGATCACCAGTTCTTCCAATGCCGGGACCACGTCCCAGGAACTCGAACGCAACGTGACCTGCACCTGGAAATACCGTCCCGTGACGTCTTGCAGCACCTGGTCCGATTCGATCTGCACGTAGGGCAGCAAGTCGAGTGTGGCTCGATCGTTCGACGCCCGCACACGCAGTTCGATCGAGCTTCCTTCGGGAGTCACCGTCTGGGTACTGACCGAATACCAGAGCGCGTCCAGATGCTCGGCGTCCACCGTATGAGTCCAGGTACCTTGCGCAAAGGCGTTCCAGGACACGAACCCCGTCATGTCGCTGTAGGTATACGGCGCGGCGTTCGGTCCGATGTCGACTCGCAGATCCACCTCGCCCAACGGGATCTCATGGTCGCCGAAGACCCGCCGTTCGCCGGCCTGCGGATCGATGCGGGTGACGCGTCCGCCCTCGGGAACCCACACCTTGCCGAACCCATCGACGGCCGCTCCGTGAATTCCGCAAAAACCTCCGACGACGCCGACCGTGACGTGTTTCAACGGGTTATCGGGCGTCGAGGCGGGGTCGGGCGCCAGGTGCCAGATCCGTTCGTCGACCTGGCACGAACCGTCGCCCGCGCCCACCACCCAGACATGGCCGCGGTGGTCGACCGACACGCCTTTTAATCCCAGGTGCTGCATCTGCTGGGGTTTTTGGAACCAGTTCAGCAGATTCCCCTGAGCATCCAATTCGTACAGCCGGCCCGAGTTGTAACTGGCATGCCACAGGTGCCCCGTATTCGGGTCCAGGCCGATGCCGTAATCGCCCGTGGCGTTGCCCAGCACCTGGCCGACCCCCGGCGGGTCATTTCGGTCGGGTACGAAACGCAGCAAGCCGTCGCCGAAAAGGGTCGACCAGAGCACGTCATCGCCGTCGACCAGTCCGCCGTACCCGCCCGCGTTCAGGTTGAACGCCATGTCTTCGATTGGCAGCCCCGTCTGGCCGCTCAGCAATTCGTGCCAGGTATTCGTGCCGCCGACCCATGCATCGTTATTCCGATCGATCGCCACCGTCCGCGCGCCGGTGGCCAGCGTGCGCGTGTAGACCGTGATCAGTTCATCGTCGGCCGTCGAGACACCGCCGTGCGAATCGACGCCATCCGCATTGCTCCAGGACAGGACATCCTCCAGTCCGCGGGATGTGCGGATCAGTCCATCCCCGTCTCGATCGACGGCGGTCGAGTACTGAAAAGGCCCCTGCAAATACTGGCCGTCCGGGTCGGGCTGGAACTTCCACGGTTGACCTTCCTCCCACGGGCTGCCATCCAGGCTGACCTTGTTACCGCGAGTCCCCCCCACCACGACGCCGATACGGGTGACCGAGCCCATGCGAACCCCGTCGATTTCGGACGATTCGGCGCGGTTGGCTACCCACACGTTGCCCATCAGATCCACGGTGGTCCGCGACGGATCGCGGCCCATCGCGAACTCGTAGGGCTCCGGATCGTACCAGTCCATTTCGTCCGGGTCGGTCTCGTTCAGACCGGCGATCCAGCCAGGGGCCGTGATGTATTCGCCCACGACCTGGCCCGTCCGCACATCGATCCGGATCACCGTTCCGCGATTCGAGACCGGAACGTTCACAAACGGAAACATGCCCAGGTCGGCTGGATCCAGTCGCAACTGGTCCGGCACGGCTAAGGCGGTGACGTTCGACATACGGCCTTCGTGAAAATCGGCGGTGCTGGTGAAGACGAACTGGCCCGTCTGCCGAAACCGATCGTTGTCGTCGTTGCGGATGGTCCCCACGGCCGTACGGCGAGCGTTGGAATCCAGGTGAGCCCCCACGTCGGTCAAGTGGACGAAGAACTGCTCGTCAGCCGCCGGGGCCGTGTCGCCCACCACCAGTACCTCGATCCAGCCTTGCGTCTCGCCCGCCGGGATGCGGATCGAGCCCTCGGCTGGCAGATAGTCGTAAGGCGCGATGGCCGTGCCGTCCTGGGTCTCGTAGCCGATCCAGACGTCTTGCGACAGGGTTCGAGGCAACGTGACAGGAAATGCCATCACGGTCGTCCCGCGATCGCCTTCGACGACCCACGCATCGTCGATCGTCACCGCCAACGGGAAGCGGATCGCCAAGTCGTTGCCGGAACCGCCCGCATACGTCAGCACATGAGGTTCGCCGCCCACCACCAGGCTGGTCCCCTCCGGCCATGAATCCATCGAACCCGCGATGGCCTGGCGTCCTTGGTTTTCCAATAAAATGAACTCGGCTCTCAACGGCGCCGCATCGGAATCCAACCACTGTAAGTCACCCGCCAGATGCACGTCGCCGCTGATCCGTAGCGGCCGGTTCACTCCGGTCAAATCGAAGGTCAGCAATGCCGAGGCCGTTTGTACAAAATCGCCTGTCACTCGCAACGGCTCGGACGGCGATCCCGGACGGATCTCACCGCTTTGGTGCACGTCGCCTTGGATCGTGCCGTATCCCGATAACACACCGCCGTCCAGCTCCAGAATCCCGATGACCAGCAGCGTGCCGCCCAACAACTGTGTGTGACCATCAGACTGGTAATAACGGCTGACTTGCCCCAGTTCGCCCCCGTAGAAGTCGCTGACCCGGAGCGTCGCAGACTGGTCGATTGTCACCGTTCCCGAATTGCGCAGGTCCTGCCAGAATTCTACGGTTCCCGAATCCAGTTGCAGATGGCCGCTGTTGTCGTTGTGGAACGCGACCGATACGACCGTGAAACCCGCGGGGGAACTCTTGCGGAACTCGCCCCAGTTATGGAACCAACCACTGAGCTCGTCGTAATCCGCGCCTAAGCGGTTCGCCGTCCGGACATCGAACAAGGCTCCGTGGTGGTTGTCGATCCAGCCGGTCGAGTCCACCTGCAGATCGCCGCTGTTCCAAACCGTCGTCCCTCGGTTGATCCAGCCGCGACGGAGTTCCAAACGATTCGAATCACTGCCCGTTAGCTGGGCGGTGCCGCCCGATTCGATGATCGTCGTGCCCGAACCTTGCATCCAACCGCCCAGCCAATCGAGGTGGCCTGTTACCCGGATCGCTCCCGATCCGGCGAGCGTTCCCCCGAGGATCCGCAGGTTGCCGGCGACTTCCGATTCCGAGGACACCTGCAGCGTCGCCCCGTTGGACAACACCAGGTGCTCATGCATCTGCAAACTCTTGACGCTGGCGGTAGACCAGGGCCGGACCGTCACCGTAACGCTGTCGCTGCCAGCGTCGATGACCACGGCATCCTCCGGGCCTGGAACGACCCCCGAACTCCACTTGTCGGCTTCATCCCACCAGCCATCGCCATCATAGGCCCAAAAGACGGTCGTCGATTCGTCATTGTCCGCGTCCAGCCCATCCTGTTGTCCTTCGTCCGCGCCGGTCGCCGCTGCCTCGCCGGCCGAAGAGGAGGCGAGCAGAGCATCCGAGGCCGACAGACGGACAGGTCCGACCGCGTTTAAGTGGTTGAGCACCAGCAAGACATCGGTGGGAGTCAACCATCCATCGCCGTCGACATCCAGGAAGTACTCGGCACTGCTGACCGTCGTCGATTCCCCACGAGACAATTGATTCAATTCGTTGATCAGGATCAGCGCATCCAGCGCGCTGACGATCCCATCACCATTGACATCCAAGGCGTGCTGTGGATTGGTCCGATAGTCGGGAGGATCGTCCTGCGATGATTCACTTAATCGCAATGTTGCCTGGAACGGTGGATCTATCGGTTGCCCCGCGACATGCAGCATGAACTGTTCGTCCTGCTGGACTGCATGCGAGAGTTGGTGCTGCCCGTGCGCGATCACCAGAGGCACCATTCGCCATGTGTACAGTTCGATCATCGGGTCCAACACGTCCGCCGGCAACGACACCGACACGATCCCGTCGGTAGCAACGAAGAAGGAATACCAGTGATGATCCTCGATCACGGTTTCCGAGTCCAGCAAATCCGCGGGCGGCGGGATGGTCAGCAAAAGACGCTTGCTGATCAATTCAATCAGCAAGCCGGATTCACCGAAGTTGTAATCCGTGGCGTGGACATCCGCTGGCAACTCGAGTCCATAGAACCGGTTGCTCTCCACCGATCCCAGCTCGGGTGTCCCTTGAGAAGCCAAGCCGTCGTAGTAGGCTTGTGGCTGAGTCTGCGTGATGCTGTACGTTCCTGGCGGCAATCGATCAAAGATGTAAAAGCCGTCCTCGTCGGTCGTCAACGTCTGTGAGACGGGACCGTCCAGCGTGATCGGGATGTTGGGCATGCCGATTTCGTTAGCATCTCGATGGCCGTTCAGGTTCGAATCGAGATACACATAACCGCTGATGGAACTCGTCACGGACGAGCCGATGACGGCCGTGACCAATCGATCGCTACCATCCCCCGCATTGTCGATGACCCGGATGCGGATCGTATACGTCCCCGCCTGTAGATACGTGTGGCTGGCCGTCACCGTGCCTTGCCCGCCCGATCCACTGATCGTGCCGTCGCTGGTCGATCCGTCGCCCCA
>REEF01000718.1 GCA_007695205.1 Planctomycetaceae bacterium | reverse complement strand
GCGCGAACGGGGTCGGGAGTCGTTTTCGGGCAACAACGAACCATGTGGAAAACGGTCTCTCCGAAAACGACTCCCGACCCCTTCCGCAAAACGCGACAGTAATTCATTTGCCGATCCTTATATCGTTCGCACCACAACCTCGTTCCCATGCACTTCGGAAACCGCGATCGCGGAGCCGATCGGCACCAGTTCTCCATCGCTGATCACATCGACGATCTCGTCGCCGAACTGTGCCTTGCCAGCGGGCAACAGCGGCGTGGTGGTGACACCCCGCTTTCCCAACAGGTGTTCGAAATGGACCAGCGATTCCTTATAGCTTCTCTGTTCTAGCTGGGTTTCGTCGGGCGTTTCGAGCGCAACACGTCGGAACAGGGGCGTCCGAGTCAAAACCTGCCGTGCAAAGACCAACGACGCCAGAATTCCAGCCCCGGAGGCCGCGACGACCAGCAAGGAATCCGGTACTTGGCTCCATTCGTAGGGATTCTGTGGCCAAACGAAGGTTTGACTTGCCAGCACCAGCGATGCGACGACCATCAATCCGCCGCCAATGCCAAAGGCGCCGAATCCCGGCAGTACAAAGATCTCCACCAGGATGAACACGATCCCAGCAACGAACAGCATAACCTCCAGCCAACCGGCCGTGCCGTGCAAGATGCTGGACCAGAAGAACAACAGAAAACACACCGACGCTAGGAATCCGGGGACGCCTACGCCGGGCGACATCAATTCGAACATCAACGCAAACCAACCGATAAACAGCAACGCACCGGCCACCTCGGGCGCGGCGAGAAACTCGATGAGACGATGAGCCCAATTGGGACGTACGGCGGTCAACTGCGATTCCAGTTGATAGAAGTTCGCGAAATCGTTGAACGTCTCTGCCAAGGCCACCGTCAGCCCGGCCTCGGCCGCCAAGTGCCCTCGGAGTCCATTGCCGGTGGGCAGAACGCCCTCGGCTTGCCATCGCCCCGCGTCCTCCTGCTGAGCATGCTCCTGCTCGCTGAAATATCGATAAAAGTTCAGCTCCTGATGCCGATAACGCTTGATTTCCAAGCTGGGATCGATCATCGCCATCATCAGCGACCAACTCCGCTGCTTGCTCTCGGCAATCTGCTGGACGGGAACCTGGATATCTGCCAGTTGCCCAGCCTGGATGCGAGATGCCCCCGGCCCGCCCAGCACGGCCCGGTCGCTCATGACCAATTCGTCGCAGGCCAGCGCGATCAACGCGGCATCGGCCCGAGCTTGGTTGGGCACGAACGCCACGGTTCGGATCTTTCCCGAGTCCAAACTGGCCAGGTACGAGGCCAGACGCAGACTGTCGGCGGGGGATCCGCCGGGGCTGTCGATCACCACGCAAACAAAGTTGGCTTCTTGACTCTGGATCTGGTCTCGCAGGCTCCGCTCCAGCCAACTGATCGTTTCCGCCTGGATCTTACCCGTCACGTCCACTCGTATAGGACGCCGCCCCTGGCCCAATGTCGGATCTTCGATCAGAGCTTGCGGGACAACCCTTAAGGCAGCGGCCAATTGTGCGCGATCACGGACCAGATGGCTGGCGAAGCCGAATTCCAGTCGCAATTGACTTCCGCTGAATTCCGCCATCTCGCCCGGAGGTACGATGCGGTCGACTTCGCTGACCGTCTCCTGCTGCTTGACCTGCTCGACCTGGTCTTCCAACGCGTACGTCGCGCCGCCTAGAACTCTCAGCCGATAGACGACCAGACTGGCATCCAACATCCCCAGAACGACGGGAACGGGGATGCTGCTGCGACGCAACGCGATCTCGCGGTAGACGCCGCGGAGCGTATCGTCGATGAAAGGCTCGGACTCGCCCGCACGACCCAAACGCGATTCCGGATGCGCCATGATCTCTTCGCATGCCAAAACGGGCAGCACCGCATGGCCGCGGATCGGACCGTTCAAATGAGCGATCGTGCGGACCTGAGCCAGTTGCTCGCCGGACAAGAATCGTGCCAAAGACAAAGCACGCTCGAATTGGCTGGTCGCCGAGGCCGCTTCATCGGTTCCGCGAAACTCCAACACCAAAATCGGACGGGCTTGGTCCGACCGGTCTCGTCGCCAACGAGCCAGCAACTCTTCGATGCTGGCCTGGATCTGCCGATCTACATTCCCGGAAATCGGCAAGGAAACACGAACCAGACCGATGGGCGGCATCTCCGATACCGCGCCACTCGGATCGTCCGAGGCCACCGGCGGTTCAGCCCCCAAGGCCAGGCTGCCGAAGCTGGAAACGAACAACAAGACCAGCCCGTATCGCAGATACCGCTGTCGAAAGACGCCGCCATGCCAAGGGGCGACACCAGCGATTTGGTCAGCAGCATTCATAAAAAGATACTCACTATCTGGAAGCGATTATGTTAGGCCTGTCAGAAAGGGGGGTGACCCTCTCCGGGCACACCGTATTTTTCGAGTTTTTTCAGCGTGCCCTCCAAAAGGTCAGAACCCTTTTCTGACAGAGCGTAGAGCCTCGAAGCGGCCTCCGATTACTCCACTCGAACCAACGCACACAGGTGGAGCGATGACCTCCCCCGATTCGGTATTGCAGGCCATCTGCGGATCAACACCATCCACGCTTTTGACGGCTGTTCTCATCCACCCGTTCATTATAGCCGCAAGTCTGCCGACAAAAACTATGGTATCGCGGGCAACGATCCTGCCAAATGGGAAAAATGAGGCGAATCGCGTGGTAAACTTCTGCAGATTCAACGCTTTGGATCGGAAAAGCGATCGGCCATTGGCTAAGGCTTATTCGCTTGCCGACCGATAATATTGAATCAGAGCGATCGTACCTTTTCGGGAGTGAGACCATGCCGGACGGGAAACGCAAGCGACGCCACAGCCGCGATCAGGCCAAACGACGCTGGTACGCTCTGCACCGCGCACGCCGGTTTCGACGTCGATTCTGGTCGGCATTCGGTAAAGCGGAAAACGCGAGCGGATGACCTCGAACCGATCATCGAATTTCGCCGGTCCACACGGATCGATACCGATAACGGGCGGGCATGTGCGAGCCCACCGACGCCAGCACGATCACGGCGGCCAGCAGCCAACCGCGATAAGCCCATAGCCAAGGGATCAGACAAATCAGCAGCAGCTTCAGAATTGTCAAGACACCTCGGCCTTCATGAAACCAACGCCAACGTCGGTTGGCTTCCAGGGCGATCAGTCCCACCCCGCTGACAATCGTCAGATTTAGCCATAGAACCAGTCGCTCGCGATCCACGTCGAAGATATGCCCACCGACCAGCACAGCCGACACACCGATATGCAGGGTGCGGCAAGCGATGTTCCACGCCCGACGCGACGTGATGGCCGGTCGGTCGGCCGCATCCTGTGGTGGGGAGACATCGGGCAGGCTCAATAGTTGTCTCCACCACCCAGCTTCTGTTCCACTTTGTCCGCTTGCCAGGCGATGGCCGTGATCGCACGCGTGACCTCCAGAGGATCAGCCGTGCTGGCCAATTGATTGCCTTGCACGACGATCATTTCGCCACTGGGCGTTGTCTTGACCGCAAAGGCACCATGGACCATCTTGGTGTTATATCGCAGCAGCGCCATGGCATTTCGCTCGGAGGCAGGCCCGCAGATCGACCAATAGCCGATGACGTCGTGGCCTTCCTCGTCCTTGATCGTGAAATCGATATGCACGGTTTGTTGCCGCAGGCTGCCGATCGGGACCACGACGTTCCACACATCGCCCGCATCGGTCAGTTGCCAACCGGCGCTCTGGATCACGTTTCGCACCAACTGCCTGGGATCGGAGGTTTGCGGAGCCAGATCGCCGAAGTCCAGGCCGCCTGTGCCGCCTGCCGGTTGGGCTGCCGCCGCAGCCGCCATGCCGGCCGCTGCGGGCGCCGCATGCGGTGCGGCTGGCCCTCCGCTGGCCGGTGCAGCCGCTTGAGGCGCTCCGCCACCCATCGCCTGCTGGATCATCCCGGGCATCATCATGCCAAACCCGGCACCCATGCCCATCCCCATGGCCCCCGAACCGGCTCCGCCGCCGCCTTGTTCGGCCATCTTGGCCATGCTGTTGGCTGCCTGGTACATGGTAAACGCCTGCAGATTGCCGATGGCGCCCATGCTGCTGCGAGCGTCGATCGCTTTCTGGACCTCTTCGGGCGGAGTGATCGAATTGATGAAGAAATCAGCCAGTTCTAAACCATACTTTGAAAAATCATCCCCCAGTTTGGCTCGCGTGCCGGCAGCGATCTCGTCAAACTTCGCCGGCAAATCCAACATGGCGATCTGCGCGGTGCCCAACAGATCGGTCAGCCGCGATACGATCAAATCGCGAAGGAAATCAGCGACCTGATCCGTGGTGTACTTGCCCTGGGTTCCGACCAGCGTATTCAACAGCAACGGGCCGTCGATGACCCGGAACGAGTATTTGCCGAAACTGCGCAAACGAACGATCCCGAAATCCGCATCGCGAACCGTGATCGGTTGCCGCGTACCCCACTTGTGGTCAAGGAACGTTTGCTTGCCGATGAAATAGACCTGAGCTTGAAAAGGCGAGCGTTCCCAGGGGATGGTCAGCAATCGAGTCAGGATGGGGACGTTGTTGGTGGTCAGCGTATAACGGCCCGGCCCGAAGTTATCCATGGCCTTGCCGTCCTTGAAGAAAACGGCCTCCTGGTTCTCCTGAACGATCAATTGAGCGCCCAATTTGATGTCAGCCGAGCCTTCGGGCGGGATGCGATGCACGATGGAGCGATTTGTCGAGTCGAAGAAATCGAGTACTTCCAGCCGGATTCCCATATCAGTCGTTCCTTTGCAGCTTAGAGACCGTAACAAACCGCCCACGTGGATCGGTATCTCCGATAGGCACATGTAAAACGTAAAAAACACGGTAAAACATTGGATTATATCGTGTTTCCCGGAAAAGTTGCCAATTGGCATTTGCAGGCAAAAACAGGGGTAAATTGGCGCTTAGTGGGTGTCAGTG
>REEF01000966.1 GCA_007695205.1 Planctomycetaceae bacterium | reverse complement strand
TGATCCTAGGTGGTTCTTCGCGAGCAAGAAATCGCCCCCCGGAAACGTCATGAATCATGCTGGCGATTCTTTTGCTGCACCATCTTTCAACGTCTTCGTGCAGTTTATGACGGTTACGAAATCTTCTCACTGCGTAGTTTTTCCAAAAACGTTGCAAATGAACGATTGGTCAATCTTGATTGATGGTCTTTTCGGGTGGCTGTGACTCGCGGTATTGACATCCCAATCGCATCGCTTCGTGGAACGCCGGATCGTCCGCAAAACTTCCCACCTCTGGAAATCACGCGCCGATCGGCCGCCCCTTGCACGACGACTGGCCGTGAACCATCATGTAATCCGCTGTCTCTTTTCATCCGCTGTCGCATTCTGCTCGACCATCAAAATCGAGCCGTCCGTGACGGAACTGAACCACGCCCATACCGTCATCACCCGAACAGCCCTGACTGACAGAAAAATTCGATGACAGAAAAATCGCCGCCACAACTCATCTTTCTGTCATTTCATCTTTCTGTCATCCTGTTCTTTTCTCTTTCATGTCCAGCCTGGATGATCTCGATGATTTGGCCGGTGAATTCCAACGGAGGAACTCCACGGGCGCAGTTTTCTAAGAAGAAGGATTAACTCCTTGAGCATTTTTTTTAACAAAAAACGCGAAATTGGTAGTTGTAGTTTAAGGACCAATTCGATATTATCGTGAAAAGAAGTTCGTCTGTAAACGTTCCATAGGGTAACCGTGAAAACTGTACTAGTCTATTCAGGTGGCTTGGATTCTACCGTGCTGATGCACCAGTTGATGGCCGACGGGGACCAGGTGCTTGCGTTGTCGGTGGACTACGGGCAACGGCACCGCGTGGAACTCCAGTACGCCCAGCGATCTGCAGAGCGGCTGGGCGTCCAGTGGCGATTGGCGGATCTGTCGAGCGTCGGGCAACTGCTGGGTGGTTCGAGTCTGACCAGTCCGGAGATCGCCGTGCCACACGGGCATTATGCCCAACAGTCTATGAAGCAGACCGTGGTAGCCAATCGCAACATGATCATGCTTTCGGTGGCTGCCGGGTGGGCCATCAGCCAGCGAGCGGATCGGGTGGCCTACGCCGCACACACGGGGGACCATGCGATCTACCCGGACTGTCGGCCGGAGTTTGCCGAAGCGGTGGATCGGGCGATCCGCTTGGCCGACTGGCACGAGGTCTACCTGTACTGCCCGTTTGTGCGGTTGACCAAGTCGCAGATTGTGGCGCGCGGAGCGGAGTTGGGAGTTGATTTCGTTCGCACTTGGTCGTGTTACGAAGGCGGGGTGATCCACTGCGGCCGATGTGGAACCTGTTTCGAACGCCGCGAAGCCTTCCTGGAAGCCGGCGTGGCGGATCCGACCGAGTACGAAGCGACACCGATGTACCAGCGGCCTGAGTAGAGTTCACGGGTTTGGTGATAGGCGGCCCTAGGCCGTCTTAGGAGTTTCGATGAAGGGAGATTATCAGGCATGGGCTATGCCGTAAAAGAGATCTATTTCACGCTGCAGGGCGAGGGCGCGCACAGTGGCCGTCCCGCCGTGTTCTGCCGCTTTACTGGCTGTAATCTCTGGAGCGGCCGGCACAGAGATCGTTCGAAAGCCGTGTGTCCGTTCTGTGATACCGACTTCGTCGGCACCGACGGACCGGGCGGCGGTCGATTCGACACGGCGGAACAATTGGCCCAGGCCGTCGCGGCCGTCTGGTCGCGACACGTTCGCACAGACACCCAGCGATTCGTCGTTTGCACGGGTGGGGAACCGCTATTGCAGCTTGACCAGCCAGCCGTGCGCGCGTTGCATGACCACGGATTTACCGTCGCGGTCGAGACCAACGGCACGATTCTGCCGCCGGAGGACATCGATTGGATCTGCGTCAGTCCCAAGGCCCATGCCGACCTGGTTGTCCGGCGAGGCGACGAACTCAAGCTGGTCTATCCGCAGGCCGGCGTCTCGCCGGAAGACTTCGTCGATCTGCCGTTCCAGCATTTCTTCCTGCAACCGCTGGACGGCACCGATCTGGCCGAAAACCTTCGAGGGGCGATCCGTTACTGCTTGCGTCATCCGCCGTGGCGACTGAGCATCCAGATGCACAAGATGCTGGGCTTTCACGAAAACGCAACGATCACCGACGCCTATCGCGTCGCTTTTGTGCCCTGGCCGGGGAGCAACCAAGATCATGACTACGATCCATCTGGTCGTTACTTGTACCAAACGCAAGACGCGAACGCCGCCTGCAACATTGATGCTGTCCAACGTACCCAAGTTGCCGCTGGCATCACGAGTCCGTGATTGGACACCCGTTTCATGACCCTCTTTCGCCCTATTCTACGTAATGTCCAAGATCGTTAACTCGTTTACAAAGTCAGCGACCAACGGGAGCGGACCAACGCTAACCGAGCGGTAGCTCGAATTTGGTTGGCGGCCCAGCCGCCCGTTCGGGAGTAAATCATGGCTGCCGCTCTCAAATCGATACGCCGCCGAGCGTTGCGTCTGCAGCAAACGGCCGAGCACCCGTTATACCTGTTCAGCCTGACGGGCGATGAACTGCTGCAACTGGCCGACATTTCCCGCATCTCGCGAGACGACGCGGGCAAATTGATCGGTTATCAACGACCTGAAGTCAAAAAGCATATTCAGGATATCGTAGACTATCTTGACTCCGAGCAAGTACTGTTTCCCAACGCGATCATCCTGGCGTTGTCTTCCCGTGTGCGTTTCGTGCGCAGCCGTGGTCCGGAAGTCAGCGATGGATGTGCCTCGGCCGGTACGCTCGAGATCCCACTGCCCGCCGATGGGCAGAGCAAACCGGCATGGATCGTGGATGGCCAGCAACGGGCGGTCGCCTTGTCCAAAAGCAAACGCGGCGATCTGGCGATCCCCGTCAGCGCCTTTGTGGCAGACAGTGTCGAGTTCCAACGGGACCAGTTCCTGCGAGTGAACAATTCCAAACCGTTGCCCAGGGGTCTGGTTACCGAATTGCTGCCGGAGGTGTCAACGCCGCTTCCTACGCGAATGGCGGCCAAACGGATTCCTGCGGCCATCTGCGACTGGTTGAATCAGACGCCCCGATCGCCGTTCTTTGGCATGATCCGGCGGGCGTCGCCTCCGGATTCGAACCACGGCAAGGCAGTCATCACCGATACGTCGATTGTGAAGATGGTGGAAGAGAGCCTGACCTCCTCGTCCGGCTGCTTGTTTCCCTTCCGAGACATCGCGACGGGCGAAACCGATTTCGACGGGATTTGCAACATTCTGCTGCTGTACTGGACCGGGGTGCGGGAGGTATTTCCCGATGCGTGGGGGCGAACGCCCGACCGAAGCCGCTTGATGCACGGCGCGGGAATCCGAGCCATGGGGCGTTTGATGGACCGCATTATCCCGACTGTCGATCTCACCGATCCGCATGCCTTGCAGAATGTCCAGCAGGAACTGAACCTGATCCGTCCGATCTGCCGCTGGACGAAGGGGAACTGGGAGGCCATCGGCGGGCTGAAGTGGAACGAAGTCCAAAACGTGCCGCGGCACATCAACATCCTGTCCAACGTCCTGATTCGTGCCTATTTGAAAGCAAAGGAACGGACGCCATGAACCGCGAATTTCCGATAGTCAGGATTCGGTTTCGTATCTTGCACGACGACTGACTCTGGACCACAATGGTAGTACACCTTAATTCGTACAGCGACTTGTCCGAAACGAGAAAGGCATCCCTGAGCCATGAATACCAGGATCTTGCATCGAGTTCTGGAGCCCGTCCTCCGTTCTCTCCCGCCCGAAGCCGCGCGGCAAATTGCCAGTGCCGAGGCCGACGACGAATTACAGCAACGAGTGGCCGAGTTGGCGAAGAAGGCCAACGAGGGCACGCTGACTCCTGAAGAGCGACGCGAATACGAAGCCTACATCGATGCCGGCGACATCGTCGCAACCCTGCAAGTCATCGCTCGGAAAACACTCGAAACGGCCACGGTCTGATGGATCTCCGAACGCGCAGCCTGGTATGAGAACGAGCCGGGGATCGTTGTGAATATGAACAAACCGCGACGGCTCGCCCGGCGGCGGGAACTTCTGGAGTATAGCGAACTCGATTGAAAAGTTGCCGAGCGTTGACACCAGCCATCTCGTCGCCGAACGTCCGCATATGGAACCCGTATTCGACCTCGCGCAGATAAGCCAAGGCTTCCGGTGTCAGCCAGTCAGGTTTCTCGTGACTAATGTTCGTGTCTCCAATGTCGGAAGATTACTTGAGTCCCAGAAAGCTCATCTTGCATCGGGCAACCAATCGAGCGTGCCTGGGGGCAGCAAGTTCCCGACCGTGGTCGTGGACTCAGTGATCAAACGCTCAAGGCAACAGACGCGCAGCGGACCAGTTCGCAGTAATCGTCCTGCGTGCGTTACCCGCACAGGACTCACGGGCGGGCTTGATCTACCTTTGAGACATCGGGTATAAGATGATCTATTGGGCGAACCGGATCAGTGGTCAACTTACCGGGATTCTGATTGGGTTCCTTGATTAACGAATACCGGAACGAAGATCATCGTAGTGGACCGACCACTGCTCGATGTTGGAACTCGAACACAGAGCGCAGGATGAATTCACCTAAGTTTTCGCCGTGGAAACGCTGGGAGCAACCGCAGCCGATTCGCAAACAAGGGCGAACTCCTGTATGTGAGCGAGTTTCCCGTTCTAGAGTTGACGGAGCCACATCGATCTGCCTTCATTCGACACTTGGAACGCGATCTGCTGTGGCAGTATGGGGAGCGATGGGGACACAGGCCGATCTGCAACAGCAAATGAAGGAGGCGACCAAGCGATGCGATCGTTGATCGTTATCAGTTGCGGCAAAGCCAAAATTTGGGATCGGCACACGGAACCGAAATCCGTTCCGGCCCGCGATGCTTACACAGGATCCCTGTTCCGCTTGTGCCGCCGATATGCGATATCACAGGCCCCCGAGGCGTGGG
>REEF01000479.1 GCA_007695205.1 Planctomycetaceae bacterium | reverse complement strand
CAACTGGTCCCCCGCTTGCTCGCGTCCCTTCCGCCCTCGGTCGACTGATCTGCGGCTGCGAACATCCTCGAACATCCGCCAGGCCGTGCCCCCGAGCCATTCGGGGGCGCGGCCTCTTTTTTTTGCGTTTGCCCAAATCGTCGCGCATTTCGCGCCAATTCCTGTAATCTTGGTGGAATCGGGCGGAAGGGGTCGGAAGTCGTTTTCGGGCGAGCCGCTTCCCATGTGGTAGATCGTTGGCCGAAAACGACTCCCGACCCCGTTGTCCTCACTGCACCTGCTTGGTGGTCAGTGGTTGCATTCCTTGGAAAATTCTACTCCATCGCCGGCAGCGGCGGCGCCGGGCCGAGGCCGAAATCAGTGAGGTCATCGACCTTGCCTCCGTCATCTTTGAGGTCTTTGCCGACCGAGTAGATGACCCATCCGTCGGGTAGTTTCTTCATCAAGAGCGGCTGTCCCGTGAATGGATCGGTGGTTTCCTCTTCGGACAAGTCGAGATCCGCCAGTCCGGTCACCGCCGCGCCGCGCTGTTCGAGCCGAGTTACAGCGTTCAGAACTCGCAGGCACCGCATATTCGCCCGGCATCGGTCGGCTGCCTGCCGTGCGGCATCGACTGCGGGGACGACCATCTCGACCAGAACGTTCCACGGGCTGACGGGTTTCGGGACCGGCGGCGGAGCGGCCGCACGGATCTGATAAGACGGCGTGGATGTCAGCGAGAGTTGCTGATCCATCGTGTCCAGATAGTAGATCGTAGTGTTGTTCCAGAAGCCGCGCGTCGCCCAGAACCGGCCCAGGTCCATATCATTGAACGCCGAGAGACCGAAGGCGCGTTCGGCGACGAGCGCTCCACGGTAAGATTCGGTCAGATCGTGCCGGGCGATCTCGGCATCGAGTGCGGCGCGGGCAGCATCATCGACGGGGCCGGAGCGCAGCACGAGATTGGCCGATTCGACGCCGATAGATCGCACGGCAATCGCGACGAGGAAGCCGGACAAGCTCGATTCCTGGTCGACTTGTCGGGCAAGCTGCATCTTCAGGATTGACAACTGAAGTGCTTCTTCTCTCCGGCCTTTTGCTGTGAGGATCATCGTCCGAGCTTGAAGGAAGCGAGAAGCAGACCGGACTCGTTGTAGCTGGTCGAGCGACTTTTCCAGAAACTCCAGGTGCGGAAGCCCGAAATCGGAATCCGATCGGTAACTGCGGCAATTCGCGGCCTTTTCGAGCAGGCCGAGCACGTTCGGGTAGGCCGCAAGGACCTCCTCGACCTTGGCAAGCTGCTGCCGGTCCATCGGGCCCCTGTGCCAGGCGTCGGCGTGGATTGAGTGAAGCTCCGCGTCCATGGCTGCCAGATCATCTTGCGCCCGTCGCAGATAAACGGCCGCGTTCTCTTCCGGCGGGATCGGGTCGCCGGCTAGATCCGCAAGGGAGAGCGGTTCGCCGGATGCGCGGATCGCCTCCAAACGGGCCGCCAGCCTATTGCTGCTACGCCACACGAAGATCGCGTTGGCAATCAACATCGCTGCGATCAGGCCGACCAGGACGATGCCCGTCCATTTGAAGATCTTTCGAAGCACGGTTCCATTCCTTCTCGCTGATGGCTAGTTGCATGAGTTGTTGCCGGATTTCCGGAAAATCTAGCCAGAGCCGATTGCAACGGTCTCCGTAGGCCTGGCTGCGGGCCACGCAACTGCCAATCGCCTCCAACTCGGCCTCGGTTTGCCGTTCGCCCGCGAGCTTGCACCAGCCCACGGCCAATACCATCAAGTCTCGGAGAGCTTCGCGCATGTGGCGCCGGCCCTCCGGGACGGAGATCCTATCTCGGTTCCAACCGTTCCCTCGAACTTTCTTCCAGCTCTTTCAGCAAACGCTGGGCGCATTGCGTGTACGGGTGATCGCTTCCCACCTGTCGTTCGAACACTCCATAGGCATGTTCCAGCAACTCGAACGCCCGCGAAGATTCGTTCAACTCCAGCAGCAGCGTTGCAAGGTCTATTTCGGTGAACCCCGTCGACATGTGTTCCTTGGTTCCGAACACCGCCGCCTGAATCTCCAACGCTCGCTCTAGCCGCTGACGCGAGTTGGCCAGATCGCCCTGCGCGCGCAGTATCCATGCCAGTTCCTGCAAGGACTGAGCGACGTTTGGGTGCAAGTCTGTCCCAAACGCAGCCATCTGGATTCCCAACGCCTGCTCCGAATACTGGCGCGCGGCGGCCAGATCGCCGTAAGCCAGCAGCACGCGCGCCAGGACATGCATCGACTTGGCGATCGACGGATGAAACCCTGTCCCGAACACCGCCCTTTGGATCTCGAGTGATCGCTCGACATGCTGACGAGCGGCGGTCAAATCGCCTTGCTGCCGAAGCACCTCCGCTAACGCCAGCAACGACTCGGCCGTTTCCGGGCGCGATTCCGTTGAGAATAACGACGCTTGGATTTCCATCGCCCGCTCCAGATGCCGGCGCGCTCCTCTCAAATCGCCTTGATACTTCAGGACTCCTGCCATTCTGTGCAGCGACTCCACTACCGACAGGTGCAACTCGGTTCCGAAGACCTCAGCTTTCTCATCAAGTGCCTTCTGGAGCCAGCCCAGCGCTGCTTGCCGATCCCCCCGCAGTGCCGCATTCAAACCGAGCATATCGTGCAGTTCGGCGACGAGTTCGCGCTTCCCCAGCGATTCGGCGATGGAAAGACACGACATCCATTGACTTTCGGCCTCTGAGAACCTGCCGGAGATGGTCAAGTAACTGGCTAGGCTAAACGTCAACCGCAATTCGGCGCGTCGATCTTGCTGATCGGCGGGCAGGCTGCCCAGGTCTTCCAGCAGCCGGTTTAGGGTGGCGATGCGCTCGGCTCGTTCGTCCGGTGGCAAACTGCTGACGGTCGACCCATCGTTGACGGCCAGCCGGCCGAGAGTGGCGGCATCTGGCGGCTCGGCGAAAAAGAACGTTCCCGAGCGAATCGAGCCGAAATCGGGGGCGCCTTGCATCACCGCGGTCAGTCCGTAACGCGGCAGCCACAGCACCAAGGGCCGGTTCAATACCTCCGGGAACGAATTGCGGGCAGCGTTCAGATGCGCGACCAGCGGCGATCCAGCCGCGTGATCCGCATCTCCCAACGACAGTTCCAGCCCGTCGACCGCGACCGCGTCCGCTGGGCCATCGATTTTCTCCTGCAATTCGCCCAAAAGCTGGTCGATCGGCATGTCCAGTCGCAGGTGCTGAAGTTTGATCTCGGGTAGGCGTTCCCGCAACCGGTCGATCAGGCGGCCTCGCTGCAACGGCGAATTGCAGACGGCCAAGAACAGTTTGAAACCGTTCGAGACGCGCAGCGCTTGTGCCAGTGCGTCCAACTCCTGGTCTTCGTTCAACACGGCCGGATCGAGTGGATCAACGATGTCGGCGGGGGCCAGTATCATGGTGACTTCACCTTGGACAAACTGGAACGAGCGGCTTTGAACTGTCCCAGTTCCCGGACGATCGGGTTCACCGCATACCATGGCTCGGCCGCCGCAAACGGATCGCCCTCCCCGCCGTTGATGTATTCCAAGACGCTCAGGTTCTCTAACATGGCCAGGAAGTCCGGATCACCGCCCGGAATGTACCGGTATTCCGACATATCCAACTCGGCCAGTTTCTGCCAATGATGGTGCGGGATCGACGTGCTGTACGTGCGAACCGCCTGCTGCGCCGCTCGGTGGACTGCCTGCAGCCGAATGGGTAGCTGCTGCGAGTACGCACACGCGCTCTGCACGAACGTTAGCAGACCGCGCGTCTGACCACCGCTGTAGGCGAGCAGGAAATCCAGAGCGTCGGCGTCGAATACGTCTTCGATACTGCATGGCGATACGCGTTTCCTCAGCAATTCCTGCAACTGGTCCAAGCCCAGTTGAAACGGTCTGCGCGTCGCCCGTTCGCACACTTTGATCATCGGCAGCACGAAGGGATCGCCGTCGTAACGCTGCGCGAGTTGCGGTCCGTCGGTGGACCGGACGAGCCGCAACGGCAAGGTGAAAATGCAATGGGCCGCCAAGCCAGCGAGTTGCGAGTATCGTTCGACAAACAACTCGCGCTGGGAATCCAAACCTTCCTCGCGACCGCCGAACCGCCGGATCTTCTCCAGATTGTCTAGAATGATCACGAAGTCGGGAAGGGTTGAAGCGTCCGACGATACCAATTTCTTCCGAAGTTCACTTCGCGCTTGTTCGAACACCATATTGATCTCGTCCAACATCGACGACATTTTCGGCGCCAGTGCGGTCCTTACCTGGTGCCTGGCGTCCGGATCGCGTTTCAGACGGCTCACCTTGACTTTCGCTGCCCACAACGGCAACTCGCCCTCGGCAATTTCCACTTCGCTGAGGAAAAACTTCTTGACCTCGTTGATCCGGCGAAGGAAGTAGTTGTCGTAGAGTTCGATTCCCAGCCTGTCCCGCAAGGCAGCCGCCAACTCGGTAACGATCGCCAGGATGATGTCGGTGGTGTCCGCGTCGTAGTAGTCGAGATACTCGTTCGTGTCGATCACCACGGGAAAATACGGGGGCTGACCATACGGGGGTTGCTCCAAACGCCGACTCAGTTCGGCCAATTCGGAGGATTTCCCGCAGCCGATGTGGCCGGCGAAGAGGAAGGAAAGATGATCGTCCGCTAACTGCAGTCGGCGTATGAACTCTTGGCTCAACATGCCGCCCCCGCGGGCTGCCGAACAATCCAAATAAAAATCGTCCGCCGCAGGTTTGTACGGATCACAATGATTGTAAATGCGTCTCAGATCATCGCTCATAGCCGAACTCCCCTCCTCTTCGGTCAATTTCCTCGATTATGAACGAAAGACAAAGCATCCGCCAGGACCGGATCGGCTTGGAGCCCACAAAAAAATCGACGTGCGATGTAACAGTCGTCGAGGCCGGGCGTATGAGAGGGTGTGAGTCGGGAGTATCCGACTCGGGTCGAAAACAAGAATCTCGAAAGCGAGG
>REEF01000951.1 GCA_007695205.1 Planctomycetaceae bacterium | reverse complement strand
TGCCAGTCCTGCATTCCGGGGCGTTGAAACAGTCCGAACTGGAAGCCTTGATCGGGCGGGCGAAGTTCGTTCGTTCGGCGTTTGTGGAAAAGGTCAAGAGAAGCACGCACTGGCAGTAGATTGCTGGCGGAAGAAAACGGCTGCTACGTTCAGCCGTACCCATTTACCAAGGATCGTGCCCGCTTTCTGTTTTTCCGCCCGCATTGAACGGGTCTACATCGAACCGCCGACATGGAAGCAGTGCGACTGATCACCATGCTCGCCAGGGCTTTGTACAAGGATCAGACCGGTGTCGGGATTGGCGGAGGCGAAGCAGGCGGTCGAGTCGTTGGCGGCACGGCACGGGCCGGTGAACATCGCCAAGAGCGAGATCTTATTCCAGACGGGCCTCGACCCACGGGTTCCGGCCAACGAAGTGAACGGAGCGACCTATTTCTGCCACCGTTGCCAAAGGTGACGTGCAATGCCCCGGGATGGAATGGTACGACAGTCTGGCGAAACCCGGGTGGGCACCTGCACCGGCAACCATCGGCATGATTCCGTTGACGGGGACCAGCAACGCCCAGCACGTGCAGGCGGATCTGGAGGTCTTCGATTTTCGCATGGAGCCGGCCGAGGGGGCGTGGATCGAGGTGGGGATGTGCGGTGAGAAGAGGGCCCTGCGCCGACAGCAACCTTGCTTTTGGACCGCCATTTGGCTAAACTAACAAATTCAGCCTGCCGACGTCCGTCGGCAGGCTGGATTGTCAGGATGGCCTTCGGTTGAGGCATCGCGTAGTGCAACCGGAAGCAGTTTCACCCTGGCGACGTGCTGGAGCGCGGTATCCGACAGACACCTATTTTCGAAAGGGGTTTCATCATGGAGTCTTCCGTAACACGTCGAACGTTTGTTCAATCAATGGGTGTCGGCACGGCGGCCAGCCTCGGCCCCCTGGCGGCCGGCGCAGAGGACGCACCATCGAAGACCATCAAGATTATCGCGGTTGCTTGCAGCCCACGGGCCGGGAAGACGACCGTTCAGGCCCTGGGCTTCTGTCTCGAGGCGGCCAAGGCGGTCGATCCGGAGCGGATCGAGACGGAACTGATCGACCTAGCCGACATGGAGATTCCCGGCTACATGGCCGCCGGCGTCCCGCTGAAACCGGGCCATCGCGATGATTTCCCCAACGTGGCGGCGAAACTCGTCGACCGGCGGGTCGCGGGCATCATTATCGGCTCGCCTGTCTACTACCGCAATGTGACCGCGCTGTGCAAGGCGTTGATCGACCGCTGTTTCGCCCTGCGTGCGCGCCGGTTCGCACTGGCCGACAAGATCGGCGGGGCGGTAGCCGTCGGCGGTGCGCGCAATGGAGGCCAGGAGTTCACTCTCCAGGCCATTCACTCGGCGCTGCTGTGCCAGGAGATGATCATCGTGGGCGACGGGCGTCCGACAGCCCATGCCGGCGGCGCCGTGTGGAATCCCGGCACGGACGACATCTCGGATGACGAAGTCGGGCTCGCCACCGTGCGGAACCTGGGCCGCCGCGTCGCCGAAGTGGCCTTGAAGTGGGCTCCGGCTCAGTAATCTGCAATCTGCAAGCGCCGGCAGACAGCATGACCGGCATCGAGAACCGGTCCGTCGCATGGGCCGGCACGCAACGCCGTTCATCATACTTATCGGGGGTCAGGGGCCAAGAATCCCAAACAGAACCTTCCAAACAGCAGCGAACGACCTATATAGGGAGGGTGCCTTGGCAACAAAGTCGGATAAAACGGACGAAACGGTTGCGTTCTCGTCCGTGGGGCTTCAAAATTCCTATCAACAGCGTTACGAGGCTGAGGCGCGTGCCGATGCAGAGCATGAGCGAGTGCAAGGCCGAGCAACAAAACAACAAGAAACGGCGAAAAACGGGTCCGCTTGGTATTGACTTAGCCTCATCGCTCTCGACATCATAGCCTATTAGGAGAGGATCGCCGGCGGGGCGATGCAACTCACGGGCCCCAATGCCGTCCCCGGGGGACGGAGCGTCTTTAGTCGGAAAGGACTAGACATGGAACGCAAAGTGTACGAGGCTGTGCTGGTAATTCTGACCGCCCTGATCGCAACGAATACGGTTGAGGCGCGGCGGCCATCG
Organism: Planctomycetaceae bacterium; assembly: GCA_007695205.1. Taxonomy (GTDB): domain Bacteria; phylum Planctomycetota; class Planctomycetia; order Pirellulales; family Pirellulaceae; genus SKKK01. The sequence continues at coordinate 2,871 of REEF01000951.1, read as the reverse complement.
TGGGGAGGGCATGCGGCGGTCGCCGTCAGCCCGAACGGCGAAACCATCGCTGTGGGAGGGGCTGGCCGCACACTCTACATCGTTGATGCGGCGACCATGCAGGTCACTGATCGTCATTGGCACGGCGCGCAGATCGGCGCCCTCGCGTTCAACGCCGACGGCTCTGTGCTGATCATGGAAGACGAGACAGGGACACTCCACCTGCTGGACAGTGCGAGCCGCGCAGCCATCCAATCCATCAAGGACGCCGACTACATTTCGCTATCGATGGCTGGCGACCGAATGGCGGTGCTGACCGGCCGAGGTAGAAAGCTGGCGGTCCTATCGACCGTGGACTGGAAAACAATCCGTGAGATTGAGTTGCCCGATGGTTTCCGAAATGGCGGGCATGTCCTGCATCCGGACGGCGGTCGCGTGGCGATCCTGAGTCAGGCATTCGACCACCCCGTTGCTGAGGGCGTGGAACCGTCGGCCGATCTGTCGGACGGGCACACCCGGCTCTTCCAAGACGGCAAAGCCAGCCGGTTGCTCATCTACGATGCCGACAGCGGTCAGCTCCTGGCTGACCACACTCTCTGGTACACCTCGCAAGGACCGGACCGAACGTCTTTGGCTTTTCTCCAGGACGAAGTGATCGTGTTCAACTACAATGCGGTCAACATCCGCGTCGATGGACAGGGCAGCATCCATCCGCTAGATGGGTTTCCCCGGTTCGGATACGGGCGGGGGATTTCCGCCGATCATTCGCAGCTCATAACGGGTTCCCTGGCCAGTGGCGCAATCGGGCTTCTTTCGCCGGACGACTTCCGCGTGACGAAGTTCGCCATTGCCAACCGGCTGCCGGGATGGCCGGAGTACTTCGCGGGTTTCGCCTTTGCATCCGACGGCAAGAGCGTCTACGGCGTCACGTCGGCTTTCCGCCTGATTCATATTCGGATCGACGGAAAGATCATCGCCGAGGTGCCAGTGTATTGACAATACATCCCACGGGAAGAGTTTTACTTGGATCAGACCAGGGGTTCCGGATTGCGTAGGTGGTTTGGACGTGGTAGCGCACGTTCAGCTTTTCTGCTCCGGCACCTGGCCAGTTCTCCTAACGAAAGGCTTTTAAGATGAGCAGTTCAACGAGGACCGAGGTGACTCGGAGGGGTTATGGCAGCCGGATCATGGGATCGATTCGTGGCATTCTTGTGGGCGTGCTGCTGGTAGTGATCGCCATCCCACTACTCTTCTGGAACGAGGGCCGTGCCGTGCAGACGGCGAAGAGTTTGGCAGAGGGAGCGGCGGCGGTCCAGTCGATTGCGGCGGAGACGATCGACGCGACGCATGAAAGCAAACTGGTGCATTTAACTGGCCAGGCAACCACCGAAGATGTGTTGCAGGATGCGACGTTCGGGATTCACGAGCCGCAAGCGATCCGGTTGCGACGGGTGGTCGAGATGTATCAGTGGCGGGAGACTTCGCGGACCGAAACTCAGCGCGAGGTGGGGGGCAGTGAGACGCGGACGACCACTTACAGTTACGACAAGGACTGGTCCGAATCGCTGATTGATTCGACTGGTTTCCACGATGCCGAGTCGCACGGGAACCCATCGTCCATGCCGTTTGACGGTCACGAGGTTCGAGCAGATCGGGTCACCGTCGGCGCTTTTGTGCTAAGCGACGGTCTGGTGGGACAGATCCGGCAGACGGTGGTTCGGCCGTTTACCGAAGAGGATCTCGAAGCGTTGCCGGAGCAGGTTCAGGAGCGATTGGGCAGTCGGCAGTTGTCGATTCGCGAGGGCCTGCTGTACGCCGTTGAACAGCCCGCGACGGATACGATTGGCGATGTGCGGGTGCGTTTCGAGGTATTACGCCCCTTGACGGTCAGCGTGATTGCCCGGCAGATGAGTGACAATCTGGTGCCGTACCCGACGCGAGGCGGGGACAGCTTGGCCTTTCTCCAAGCCGGCATGCACGGGGCGGACAGCATGTTCGCCTCGGCTGCGTCGGCCAATGTACAGATGACGTGGATCGTGCGTTTTGTCGGCTTCTTCCTGATGTTCGTCGGCTTCGGGATGGTGTTCAAACCGCTGGCCATACTGGCCGACGTGCTGCCGTTTCTGGGCGACATCATGCGGATGGGTACCGGATTGTTGGCCGGTGTACTCGCTTTTTCGCTGTCCCTGACCACGATCGCCATCGGCTGGATTTTCTACCGACCGCTGCTGGGGATTCTGTTGTTGGCGGTTGCAGTCGGAGCGTTGATTGCTGTCAAGCGGATGGCGGCGAAACGTCAGCCGGAGGCGGCGAGCGGTACCGGGTCGGCCGAACCGAACGTGCTCCCACCCCAGCAGACCGAACCGCTAACCTAACCCGTTGGAGTTCCTCAGCAACCGTCTTCGCCTCGTTCGGCCATTGGTCGCCAGTTGCTGGGAGCATGGGAGACATGAGTTTTGAAATGGCACTCGTCCAGATGTCTGTAATCGGCGGCGAAGAACGACGCAATCTCGCGCGGGCCGAAGAGCTGATTGCTGAAGCCGCGGCGCACGGAAGTCGTCTGGTCGTGCTGCCGGAGGCCATGGACCTTGGCTGGACACACCCTTCCAGCAAGAACGCGGCGGAACCGATACCCGATGGTGAACCGTGTCGACGATTGGCGGAATCAGCAGCCTCCCACGGAATCGTGCTCTGCGCCGGGCTCACCGAACGCTGCGGCGATCAGGTCTTCAATTCGCAGCACGGCCGCGTACAGGTCGATCTCGGCGGCGATCCTCTTCAAACGTTCCCACTGTACCGACTGCGGCACATCCGGGTTGCGCTGGATGTCGTACCAGGAATAGAAGATCAATCCCGTCGCCCCCGAATCGTCGCCGCGCAAATCCTGCGTCT
>REEF01000502.1 GCA_007695205.1 Planctomycetaceae bacterium | reverse complement strand
GAGCTGGCGTGTGTGGCGACTTGTCGCAAGACGGCACTACGTCAGCAAATCTTCGTGACTCTTTATATTCTACCACAGAAATTATCCCACAGAATTGTCCAGTTACCCTTGGTGGATAAGATGGTCACGTCGAAAGGGGAGCGCGTTTCCGAGACTCGATGGGCCCGTTTGGGTCAGGCAGTCGATTGGGCCAGATCCATGAGAAGCGGGCACAGCATCTGTTCGGAGAACAGGCAAAACGAGAATTCGCGCGAAGCTAAAGCCGACTGACGCCGCAAATCGGTCGAGCATTCTTCCAATTCGAGGAGAACTTGCGTTGGTGACATCACCGAATGCGTCTGCAACGCGGCGTTGACTCTTTCAATGGCCAGATGTCGAGCACGGCCTTGCCCATCGGACGTCGCACCACAGATATGGGCGAACTTTTCATGAGTCAAACGGGTGACTTCTTCCGATGCAATGGCGTGCTTTTCCGGATGGTACCGCAGTTCGCGTAGCCGCTGACGCAAACCCTGGATTCGATCCCGAAGTCCCGCCGTGTGGTCCTCGAACAACAAGGCCGTTGCGGAGATCATCAGATAATGCGGTGGCTGTAGCTCGAAGAAACGGCGGATGATGCGATCCGTCAACTGATCGTATTTTCCGCCGCCGATACCATGCAGGAACAGGTCGCCCAGAACCAGGCGCGCGTACATCGTGGTGATCAACGCCCGTGGACGCAATCGGACACCTCGCGCCGCTTGGCTCAACCATTGCTCGACAGCGCGATCCGCCGACCGATCGGGGGCAACTTCCAACGAGAAGGTGACATGGCGACGGTCACTGATCTCCAGGCCATCGCCATAGGCCCGCACGAACATCCGCTGGCGATGTGGCGAATCTGCCGTCCAAATCCAAAAAGGGGCTTCCAGCCATAAACCATCGGAGACCAGGTCCGGAACAGGATGGGACCGGCTGCGAACCCGATTGACTCGCCGGTATTCCGCCAAGGACGTGTTGTAGACATCCTGCAAACGGGGAAGGTGAGCCAACAGGTGCGACGCAAATTGGGCAAACCATGGCGTATCGCAGACCTGGCTGAGCGGCAGCTCCCAGGTTTGCTGATCGTAGCGGGCTTCCAGCGAATGGCGAGCTTCGGCCAGGCAACGCCCCAAATTGTTCGAACGTTGGGCAGCCTGCTGGGCCAGCGGCCACATCTCGCGAATCAACGGATCCGGCACCAGACCGTTCAGCGATTCTTGGACCCGATCCCCAAACGTCGCGTAGGCCGACCGGTCCAGGATCTGACGCTCTTCATACGGAATGGCTTCGGCCGCACGATCGAACAGCAGCGTCTGGATGCCCTGGCCCGAGGGAATGCCGTGGGGAACGCGAAGCGACGAGTTGCGGTGGATATCGTTGTCGATCACCAAATTCACCGCATGGGCGCGGTGACATTTCGCCAATTGGCTGAGCGCAAAATTCTTGAACCAGACTCCGGCGTGAAACAACTGCGGTTGGTGACCGGCCAGCAAGAGCGGGCTGTCCGCATCGGCAGCGAACTGAACATCACGGTAAGCCGCAGTGTATTGGCGGGCATCCTCCAGCAAGTCGCGACGCGCTTGATCACGCAACTCGGCCAGCGAACTGCCCTGAAGATCATAGCCGCTGGACTGATGATCGATTGCCAGGTTGTCCGCCAAAAGACCAGTAATCTGATCCCTGGAAGGGTGAACCAACGCTTCTCCGTGATCGCGGGGTACCCGCACAGCGTGGCCGTCAGCGTCGACAGGCATGGTCCGTTGAACGATCACAGGTGTGGCAATTCCTCAAAAACTGGCTGCATAAAGAGGTTGCTGCACTTTTTGGTCACCGATCTCGAAGGCTCGCATGGACCGCTCGATCACCTGATAATAGTGCCGAAGTCGCGTCTGTGCATCGTCCAACGAACCGCCAAACGAACGCGATTCGTCCAGGTAGATCCGAGGCACCGGCAGCTCGACGATCCGCAACCCGGCGGCGACCGCTTGAACCCATAACTCCAATGGCATCGCGTAACCCGGCTCGGATAGATCCAGGTTTCGCAATGCTTCGACGCGATAAGCTTTGAAACCGCAGAACGCATCGGTCAGCGACAGCCCCAGACGCTGATTCAGGGCGTGGGTAATCTGCTGGTTGACCCGCCATCTGGCCTCAGGCGGCGCCGAGTCATCGGCAAAGTCCTCCAAGTACCGGCTGCCCGAGACAATGTCAAATCGATCGCACTTGCGGACGAATTCCGGAATCCGCTGAGGTTCGTGTTGCCCATCGCAATCGATGGTCACCAACACGTCGTACCGTTGCTGCCGGGCGAAACGAAAAGCCGATTGTAACGCGGCTCCGTACCCCCGGTTGCTTTTATGCCGAACCACGACGACATCTGCTCGAGCATCCAATAACTCGGCGGTCCCATCCGTTGAGCCATCATCGACAACCAAAACTTTCGAGCTATACAAAGCCACCCGGTCAAGCACAGCAGTAACATGACCGACTTCGTTAAACACGGGCAGGGCGGTAAGGCTTCGCAAGGGGATTCCTTCGATTGTGGGTCAGGGAAGAATGTACGATTCGGCCCCCTATTGTAGAGAAGGCGACTTGATCGTCAATGAGCAAGCACTTGGCCGGAAGTTTTCGGCCGAGAGGTGGATCGCGAATCGGGCGTTTTCATCCGTTATCGCTTTTTCGATATCAAGCGGCCTTTTGGCCGGCGTACGCCTTCAGCTTGTTAGCAATGCTCCTTGGAGTGATCCCGAGTTGTCGGGCCACAGCCGATTTGTTGCCGCCGTGTCGCGACAGGCAGCTCAGGATGACTCGCCGCTCGATTTCTGCTAGGCTCAAATCGTGGAACTCGTCGGGGACACGGGGCTCTGCCGCGGACAGTTCGGGAAGATCGCCAGGCTGAATAGCCTGGCTGCGAGCGAGGATGCAGGCTCGATGGATGACGTTACGGAGTTGGCGGACGTTGCCGGGCCAAGCGTACTTGGTCAACGCATGCAGAGCCGAAGGGGACACATCTCGAACTCGACCTTCCGATTCATGAGAAAAGGCGGTGAGGAACCATCGAACCAAGATGGGGATATCCTCTGGGCGGTCACGTAGCGGGGGGAGTTCGATTTGCAGCACGTTCAGTCGATAGTACAGATCTTCGCGGAATCCTCCGTGTTGGGCCTCTTTGGCGAGATCCCGGTTGGTGGTGGCGATGACCCGCACATCCACGGTTCGCGTCGCGTTGTCCCCGATTCGTTGGAGTTCCTGTTCTTCGAGGACGCGCAGCAACTTGGCTTGCGTGCCCAGCGACACTTCGCTGATCTCGTCCAGCAGCAGGGTTCCCTTGTCCGCCCATTCGAAACGTCCCACGCGTTCCATCATGGCGCCGGTAAAGGCGCCGCGATCGTGCCCGAACAGTTCGCTTTCGGTCAGCGTCTCGGGCAACGCGGCACAGTTCACCCGCACGTAGCGTTGGTGGGCCCGTGGGCTGTTCTCGTGGATCAGGCGAGCCACCAGTTCTTTGCCGGTTCCGCTTTCTCCGGACAACAGCACGGTGGCAGAACTTCTGGCGAACCGTTCCGCCTGATCGACGATCGAGCGCATGGCTTCCGAACGGAACACGAGTCGGTGCCCAGTGGGGTCGGTGACCGGCCCGAGCAGCGAGCGGAGGTCTTGAACGGATCCTAGAATTCCGTGGGCGGCATCATGCGGCTGAATTGCTTCGGCGCGGACCGTACCCGGGGTTGCAAGTCGCAAGTCGCCGGTTCGTTCGTCGCACATGAGAGGTTCCTGGACGCAGGTTCACAACTTGGTGAGGCCGGGTCAAAGGGCTGGCCAACTCTCGTCGGATCAACCGTCGCTCGTTTGCTGGTAGGCTTGCCGCATCTGTTCCACTCGATTGGAATGGGCGATCGCGGGGCGAAGTGCGTCCCTGGATCGGCGTGCCAGGGTTTCTGCCACGTCCAAACAATCGATCAGACGCTTCACCACTTCGGCAACGTCTCGGATCGTCGCGTTCAGGTGCAAGCCGGGTTTCTGCCCGGATCGCCGCCACCTGTGCTGGAGTTTCCGGGTGGCGGTTTCCAGGACGGCGATTTCGTCGAGTTGGCTGTTCAGTTGCGCCACGGCATCGTGAACGTCCGCTTGCTCACGCAGCGCTCGGGTTACCGTTTCGCAGGCCTGCATCGCCCGTTGGAAATGCACGACCTGCAACTGGTAGTGCCGACACAATTCGTCTTCGATCTCAGGGTGCGAATTCATTGCGGATTTCTTCCTCCAGGCTTTGCAGGATCGCGGTCAGGTTTTGGACATTCGATGACAGGTTGTGGCGTTGCGATATCACCTCGATAAACCATCGAGCATTTTCGGAAACCGCGTCGTTCACCGCGTCGTTCGCCAGTTCCCGATAGTCTTTGGTCGCGCCGTTGATCTCGCCCATACGCCGCTGACAACAAGCGATCTGGTAGCAAATCCAGCGGCGTTCGGCTTCCGGCAGATCGGCCTGCCGCAACTGGCGATAAAGGGCCAGTGCATGTTGGATATCGCCCGCGCCGAACAGATTATCGGCCGCAGCCAAGCGATCGACCGGGCGATCCGTCACGGGCGTAGCGAGTGGCAGCTTAGGCCGTGGGGCCTCGGGCGCGGAAACCGGCGTTTGGGGGTCCTCAAGCAATTCGGGGACGTCAGGTTCATCCGGTGGCAGCGTCTGAAGCTGTTGGGACGGTTCGTGGTTGTCGTCGGTTTCGGGGATTGTTTGCTCCGTCATACGGTCCAGCAACGAACGGATTCCCTGATTCAGTCGCCTTACACGGTCCCTGCGTTCGACAATCGTCCGATCGAGGAAAGATTCCAGGGTATCGTCGTTCGAGGCGGCAGGGAACCGGTCGCCGTCCACCGCACGCCGTGCGCGGTCGTTTCCGGCGGAAACGGAGCTGACCGTCACGACCACCAGCACCAGGAGGATCCGTCTCGAAAGGCGAATTCTCG
>REEF01000964.1 GCA_007695205.1 Planctomycetaceae bacterium | reverse complement strand
GATAGGGGTCGATCCCGGCGAACCAAAGGTGCCTCGGTTTATCACCCTTGGTGGCGAACCGTTTCTTATCCGATACAACAGCCGTTTGCCCGTCGTCGTGTATGTGCCCGAAGACGCCGAAGTTCGTTTTCGGATTTGGAACACGACGCCGGAATCCAGCTCCATGAAAAAGGGCTGAAACACACGTGGTAGACGAAAGTGTCCGAGCCGATCGGACGCCCGGGAAAACGATGAAAGAGATCCCCCCTCCGCTGCCTGAATCGATTTCGGTTGCCCAGCAACGGATGGTCGAACAATTGGGCGTCCGGCACATCCGGCGGCATGTGCTGCTGTGTTGTGATCAGACAAAGCCCAAGTGTTGCGACAAGCAGCGTTCGCTGATCGCTTGGGAGTATCTGAAGAATCGTCTGGAGGATCTGGGACTGACCGGTCAAGGCGGAGTGTACCGCACCAAAGCCAATTGTTTGCGGGTGTGTTTGGGTGGACCTATCGCGGTTGTCTATCCGGAAGGAGCCTGGTACGCAGCCTGCGATCCGCCGGTCCTGGAACGGATCATCCAGCAGCACCTGATCGGCGGACGCGTGGTGTCCGAGCACCTGATCCACTTGCATCCCCTGCCCGATCAAACGGCGGGCCGTCAAGGAGCTTGATGGTTGAGCCGAGCACCGAATGAAAGGCAAGCAGCGGCGATTATGGGAACGGCCAGCGACCCATCTCAAGGCGTCGGTGGCGACGAAGGACGGCCGGCCGTTTCGCGAGCCGAATGGATCATCTGGTCCAATAACGGCATGGCGATCTGCCGGTAGACACGTTCGAGCAGCGGACTGTGCTTGATCCGTTGCATCGTCTCGTACAGTCGCCGACCGTCCTCGGCGTTCATTTCGACCTCGAATAAGTAGCCTTGCGCATCGATCAGGATGCACACATAACGCCAGGAACCCGCAGGGGTCGTCTCGCGGCGAATGTCGTGGAACTGAGCCGTATCCACATCGAACGCCGCAGGGGACGAAAGACCTTTGGCCTGTTCGACTCGCGGTTGGGTTCCCAACACGCGTTGCAGCGCACCTGCCATTCGATCGATGGACGATTCACTGGATACCTGGCTCAAGCGGGCGGACCATCCATCCAATCGTTCCAGGTTCTGCTGGTCGGATCGCTGGTTGGCGAAAGCCATTTGTTCTTCGATGCGGTCTCTTATCGCAGAATCAGTCATTTCGGAGTACTGCGAAACCTCAGTCGAAGAGGGTTTGGGCGGCTCGTCCGCATCCCACAGTTCGCTGGCCACATAGAAAGCGCGGGCTTCTCGCACGGCATAACTCTCGTAGTGCCATCCCTCTATTATAGGGTTCCACCTTGAAACCGAGACAGCCGAGAAGATAGAATCATACCCTGCGTTGGCGAGCCTCCGGGCACAGCTCACTAGTTTTTCGGGCGATCTGACAATTATGGCGATTCGGGACTGGCTGAGTGGTCGTGTATTTAACATGGTCCACGGCAACAATCTGGTATACAACACATGCTGGGAAGACCCGCGGCTGGACCGAGCCGCATTGCAGATGGGGCCGGATGACGAGGTGGTCGTGATCACCTCGGCTGGCTGCAATGCCTTGGATTACGCGTTGACTGGTCCGCGATGTGTGCATGCGGTGGACATGAATCCTCGGCAAAATGCGTTGCTGGAACTAAAGATCGCGGGCATCCGGCATCTGGAGTTCGACGATTTTTTTGCGATGTTCGGGCAGGGCAAGCTGCCCAACGCCCGCTCGATCTATGAATCTCGGTTGCGAGATGCGTTGTCCGATTGGTCACGCGGGTATTGGGATCGATGGATCACGTTTTTCGATCATCGGCGCCGATCCTTTTACTATCGTGGCACATCGGGCGCGTTCGCTCGGTTCATCAAGGTCTATTCCGACCGCATCATCAAGGTGCGTCCGCTGATGGATGCCATGCTGAACGCTCCGACGCTGAGCGAGCAGCAGGAGATCTACTACCAGCAACTGCGGGACAAGTTCTGGACCAAGATGATCCGGTTCGCCATGAATCGGGATACGACGTTATCGATGGTCGGCGTCCCCAAGGCTCAGCGGCGACAGATTGAAATGCAGTATCCGGGCGGGATCATTCAATTCCTGCAGGACTGTTTGGACAGTGTTTTCGGCGAATTGCCGCTGGCGGACAACTATTTCTGGCGAGTCTACATGACGGGTTGTTACACACCGGAGTGTTGTCCTGAGTACTTAAAGCCAGACAACTTTGTGCTGCTTCGCGACGGCTTGGCGGATCGGATCCAGATCCACACCGATTCCGTCCAGGGCTTTCTGCAACAACACCCGGGACAGATCACTCGTTTCGTGTTGTTGGACCACATGGATTGGTTGTCCGATCGTTTCTTCCCGTTGTTGGAAGCCGAGTGGCAAGCGATCGTCGACCGCGCGGCTCCAGCAGCTCGAGTGATATGGCGCAGCGGCGGACTGGCGACCGACTTTTTGAACCAGGTCCAAGTGCGGTTCGACGGACGCATGCGGGAATTGCCTTCGTTGTTGACCTACGACGAGACGTTGGCAAAACAGTTGCATGCCAGGGATCGCGTCCATACCTACGGCAGCTTTTACATCGCCGATCTGGCGATTCCATCGTGAACCAAGGCCGTTCCGAACCCCGACGGCGCAGGAGAAATCGAACAACATGTCTTTTCTCTCCGATCTGAAAGTCTTGTACCATCTGACGATGAAGCCGGTCCGCGGCCAGAGCCATGCGGCGCGGCTGGAGAGTTTCTACTCGGGACAAGCGGCAGCCTACGATAGCTTCCGGCGCCGTCTGTTGAAGGGTCGCGAGCAGTTGTGGAATTCGATCGACGAGCCAGCCGGAGCCGTGTGGGTGGACATGGGCGGTGGGACGGGGGGCAACCTCGAGTTCTTCGGCGATCGGCTGAGCCGATTAAAGAAGGTTTATGTGGTCGACCTGTCGCCGTCGCTGCTCGAGATCGCTCGCCATCGAGTTCAGGAGCACGGCTGGCAGAACGTCCAGCCGGTCGAGGCGGATGCGACGGCCTTCCAGCCCAGCGAGGGTCTGGCGGACGTCGTGACTTTTTCCTACTCGCTGACGATGATCCCGGATTGGTTTGCAGCTCTTGAAAATGCATACGCCATGTTACGGCCAGGCGGGTTGATCGGGGTCGTGGACTTTTACGTTTCCCGCAAGTATCCGCAAGACGGGCTGAATCGCCACGGCTGGTTGACGCGATCTTTCTGGCCGATCTGGTTCAACAGCGACAACGTCTTCCCGTCACCGGACCATGTTCCCCTGCTGTTCCGACGTTTCGACCCGCTGCATTTCGATGAACTTCGCGGCAAAGTGCCTTATCTGCCGCTGGTCCGCGCTCCGTACTACGTGTTCGTCGGTCGCAAGCCGAACTCCACGGTCGGCGACTGAGACTTACAGTTCCCAGCCGCTTCGATACTCACAGCTCAACAACGCGTCGGCATCGGCCGAATTGGTGATCCGCATCGCGACCGGATCGTACTCCAGCGTCTGGTCGACCTGTGTCGCAATGTTGCCCAGCATCAACAGTTCGTTCAATGCCGATGCGTAATCGAAATCCGACCACGGCGAGGGGCCTCCGCGGCACGCCAGCAGCCAATCCTGTTCGTGACCTCGGGAGGGATCGACCTGTTGAGGTCGGCGGCGATCGATGTCCTGGAAGTCGGCGGCAGGGATCAAGCGGAACGTCGCATTGTGACCGGTCGAGTGGATAATGCCTTGCGTACCGACGATCGCAGCACCGGCGAACTTCAGCCCCTCGACCGCCTCCGGGTCGCCCGGGATGCCGGGATCGGTGATCAGGGCTTCGATCTTCTCATGAGCTTGAGGCACCGGGCCTTTGTACCACTGGAAAACGATCGGAGGAAATTCGGCGCGTGCCGGGATCTCCCACTGGACGTGCTCCCACCGAGGAAAGGACAACTGGTTGATGCCGGAGGAATCCGCCGAGATGCGGAGCAGAGGACGTTGGGCATCCTGTGCTGGTTCTAACCAGAGCTGCTGGACCTTCAGCGCCATGAAGGCCAGGTTCGCGGTGTGCGAAGCCCAATTGCCGAGCTGGCACGTGCCGAAATCTCGCCATTGATTGCGACGCATCCAGTCGGGGTGGTAGGGCCGATCGGCTGCGGGGCCCAGCCACAGGTCCCAATCCAGCGTCTCGGGCTTCGGCGGCTGGCCTGCGGGACCCTGCTGACGATCCGCTCCGTGCCCCGTATTCCAGACATGGACCTCGCGGATCTCGCCGATCGTCCCGTTGCGGATCAGTTCCAGCGCGCGTCGAAACGGTCCGGCGGCCGTACCTTGGTTGCCCATGCAGGTGGCAACGCGGTACTTTCGAGCCAATTCGCGGAGCGCTCGGGATTCATGCACGGTGCGTGTCAGCGGTTTCTCGCAGAATACGTGCATTCCGGCGCGGATCGCGGCGGCGGAAGCCACGGCGTGCGTGTGATCGGGGGTGGACACCACCACGCCATCCAGACGACCTTGCCACGCGTCCAGCATCTTACGAAAGTCCTGGTACTGCTCAGGCGGTTGCTCGGTCAACCGGCGATAACGCTCGGCGGCCCGCCGCTCCCAATCATGGGTCGAATGGGCCAGCCGGTCGGCTCCCTGCTGCCAACGTCGCTGTGCGGCGCTCATCTTTTCCGTATCCACATCGCACAACGCGACGATATTCTCCATCCGCGGCAGCGTGTCGACAAACCAGGTGCCGCGGCCCCCGCAGCCGATCAAACCCAGGTTCAGCCGCTCGTTGGCCTGGTACGAGCGAGCCGATTTGCTGTTGCTCAGGATCACCCAACCGACGGCACCAGCGGCCGCCAGGAATTCACGACGATTCGAAATAGCGTTCATGATCTAAGCCCAGCCAGTGAATTAGAGTCTTCGTTCGTAGGATGCACGCACCGTGCGCGCATCTTTGTAGGTTGGGACTCCGTCCCGACCGGGTCGGGTCGGGTCGG
>REEF01000569.1 GCA_007695205.1 Planctomycetaceae bacterium | reverse complement strand
TTTGCCGTCGCTGCCGTCGTGTGGTACGATGTGCATCGATCGACTGGGCGACGCTCTATTGACTCTCGACCCTGGCTCTCCGTTCCGCAATTGTGCCGTTGCCGACCAACTAATCGCTGAAAACGCAACGGATGACACGGTCGATAGAAAAGGCACGGGAACGCGTAACGCAAAGTGGCTATCAACCGTTTTCCGATTTTCCATGTGTCCCATCGATTGGAGCCACGGAAACTGAACTTGCACAACTGGAAGGCGACCTCGGCAGTTCCTTGCCGTCGGAATATCGGACATTCCTTGCACTCTGCCGGTACCTGAAAATCGATGACGGATGCGAGATTGGCGGCTTTGACCATGAGGGCGTATACGTAGCCGAAATCCCATGCGTTTCGGATCAGCGTCGTCCCGGTGTCCCGTACTTGGTATTTGCCAACGACTGGCGATTCGCGGATGGCGACCAATTGATGTTCGACCTATCGGATTCAAATAATCCGGTCGTCGCCTCCCTGCATGAACATGAACACGGACCACTGTTCGAGGTCTACGCGCCTTCTTTCTCGTTGGCACTTTGGCGTCCCCCGACCTGGCATCAGAATCCGGAGCCAGTGTCTACCGGCCAACTGGCGCGCAACGGGTGTTCGTACAATCCGATTTCATCCACGGGGATGGGCCGGAACGGGATTTGCCCGAATACGGCGGCGTCCGTTCGGAGACGGAAGTCCTGGTTGTCCACGTCGGCCAGTCCGGGGTCCTGGTCGTCGCCGAACACGGCGTTCTCCAGCAACTCCATGTGCTGCGGGCGACGAACGATCTGGCCGCACCGGTAGAAGAGATTGCGCCAGGCGTGATTGACGCCCTGGTCGTCGAACATACGGGTCATTTCGGGATAACGCTCGTGGTACAGATCGGTGAGGTATGCTCCGGCTTTCCGACCCTCCCGCGTTTCGATCCAGTGGCTGTTGCCGGGATTCCAGCCGCCGCTGATGCCGTGACGGTTGTCGATGAACAGGTTGTTGTCCATGATGTTGTCTCGGCCGCTGTTCATCTGGATGGCGCCGAAATTGGCATTGGAACTGCGATAGAAGATATTCCCGTAGACGATCTGGCCGCTGATGGCATCGTCAAAGCGGATGGCTGCCTGGCCGTGGACGGCTCGTTCTTCACCCGTCTTGCCGACGTGGCGGAAGCGGTTGTAGCGGTAGATATTGCCGCGGAAGGTGGGGTTCCCCCACATGCAGAAGGCGCCCTGATCGTCCGACTGCTGCACGGCGTCGTGCACGTCGTTGAATTCGACCACGTGGTCGTTGCCGCCGATCGTCATCACGCTGGTCGGGCAGTGGTACATCCGGTTGTAGGCGACGCGATTGCCCACGCCGCTGAGGGCGATGGCCTGGGTGTAGGTGCTGTCGATCCGGCCGAAGAAATGGATCTGACAGTTTTCGACGAAGTGCCCGGCGGGAGTGAGGCTCTCCCGGTCGCCGCCCGATACGACGGCTGCTCGCCGCCCCAGGGTGTGAAGGTCGCAGCCGAACAGCCCGTTGCGTTGTCCTCCCGTCATGACAATACCCTGCCCGGCCATGCGTTGCACCGTACAGCCGGCGATCAGACAATCCTGGCTATCGGTCACGTGCAGCCCGTCGTGACGGCCCAAGTCGAATACCATGCCCTCCAGACGCACGTGGGAAACGCCGTCCATTGCCAGCATGGGTTCGGCCAGCATACCGATCTCGATCAGCGCTTCCGAGGGATCACCCGGCGGGTAGAAGTACAGAATCCCCGTGTCGCGGTTCAGGTACCATTCGCCCGGCTGATCGATCTCTTCCAGCAGATTGAAGGCATAGTAGATGATGCCTTGACGGTTGCTCATGCCGCGGCCGCCGTAGTGGTAGGGCTCCGCTGTGGTAATCGTTTTGGCCTGGGTGTCGATCTGGCCGATCGGCAGCGTGGCATCGGCCCACAGGAAATGCCAGTAGCCGTGGAGCCAAGCATCCTCGGCCCGGGTCCAGCGGGCGTGGCGATCGTCCAGGTAGCCGAACACCGAGGGCGTTCCCTCGGCGCGCGAACCCGGCTCCAGCAACTCGCGGATCTCGACGAAGCCTTCGTTCGGCCAGCGGGCGAGGGTCATCGCTTGGCCGTTGTAGTACAGTTCCAGAGTCGGAGGCGGCTCCGCCTGGCCGATCCCGCCTCGTACGCGGAGTTCGCCCCAGTCGTGGACGCCTTGAGCGGCCAGATCGGTCTGCCAGACTTGGCCCCGCGACGGCTCGGGCAGCCGAGCCAGGATCTCGGGGTCGCGGACCGGTTCGAATCCGCCGATGCGTCGTCCGCCGTACAGTACCGCACGCCCCGGTTCCTCGGCCCGATACACCACCGGCTTGCCCTCTTGGCCCGAGTCTTCGGCCGTCAACGTCAGCGTCTGCCGGATCGGGTAGGTGCCCGGCAGGACGCGCACGCCGAACGGGCCGGATGCGCCCTCCGCCCGCAGCGCGCGGATCGCATCCCGGGCTCGCGTGAGGGTCCGAAACGGCCGCTGGCGGCAGCCGTCTTGACCGTCATCACCGTCCGGGGCGACGAACACTTCCGCAGCGAACGAATCGATCAGCGAGATCGGGGTCCGCGGCGCGGTGGGATCCCGCGCGGGCAACCCCTGGTCCAACCGGTCGAACTCCCGTAGCCACTCGCCCGCCTCGTACCGATGGATCCAGGGATACTCGTCCCGTCCGGCGATCGCCTTGTATTCCCGCCGGCTGCCGGCCGTATCACCGGAGACCCGGTAACTCTGTGCCAGCCGAAGTTGGGCATAACTGCGCACGTGCGGGGCCAGTTCCCGGTTGTCCAGCAACTCGGCTAGTAGCGCGCGGACTCGCGGATGATCCCCTTCGGCCCAAGCTTCGTTCACTTCGGCGAATCCAGCACTGGCCGCCTGCCCATCGGCCGCCGCCACAGTCCCGGCAACGAGCAACCGAGTCATCAGCACCCCGACCAACACGGCTCCCCAACCCGCCACACACACGCGACGAACCAGCCTGCCATCCTGCTTCCAACCCATCATCTTCGCGTCTCCTCGACAAATGACTCGACAACCAATCAGCATCGTCCAAGACAACCCAGATTACCCCACCAAACCCAGCATGTCCATCTCCACGGCGAACACGTGGGTATTGAGAAACAGGCCGATGGCAAGCGGCTGGTCCCGCCGCCGATTCACCGGTCCACGAAGGGCTCCACCGGGAGCCGATCCAAGTAAACGCGAATCGCGCGCGAGAGATCTCGGCCAAAGGCCCGGGCACTGTCCGGTGTGACCGGTGTGCCGGCCACATCCGCATAGGGAACCTCGATGGTAGTCGCGATTTTCACCCCGGGCAACAGGGCCGCCCAACGCCCGAATGACCGAGGCTGTTCAAGCGTGTTCCAGTTCTCCCCATACGGTAGGTTGTGCTTCCGAGCATACCGCAACGGGCCGACCTGCACATCCTCCAGAATTTGCGAGAATTCCTCCAGACGTGCCCACCCCTCTTCAGACGGGCCGCCAACAAAGAACAGACGTTCGTTGCTTCCCTTTCGGTCGCCCCCACCGCGGATATACGGACAGTGCATGTCCAGCGCGATTCGCAGCCTTCCCTCTGACCAAGCCGGTACGAACCGCCGCAAGGCGTCCACTTCCGGGTAGATGCTCTCGCCCAGGTAGTCGCGGTTGTGATCGTGCGGGGCACGGTCCTTGCCCTGGTCGCCGTCTTCCACCCCGTCCTTGTCCATAAAGGGAAACACGAGGAACTCGACGTTCTCCCGGAGCCACTGACCCTCGGGAGTATCGGAGAGAATCACTTCCATCACTCCCTCCAGTGCCCAGCTTGCCATCGTCTCACAGGCGTGGTGGCGGCAGGCCAACACTACTCGGTGGTTTGGCGATCCGTCCAGGTCGCCAAGCCGAAGCCGCTCGACGGTACGGCCCTTGCGGCTCGTGGTGTGTGTCTCGATCCGCAGATGCGGGTTGTCCCGGTAGCGGCCCAAGAACTCGCGCAGATGGCTCTCCAGGTAAGGCATTGCCAAGCAGAAACGCACCTCATCCGCCTCGGCGGGAAACGTGTAGGTAAACGACGCGCCGTCCATGGCGTCGGCACCCAGCCAACTCCATGTCTCTCCGCCGTCGGTGCTCACCGCCGGACCTCGTACGCCGAGCACATTGCCCTGCGTGAAATGAAACGTCAAGCTCTGCCCGGCCGCTTCGCGGACGCGAAAATACCAATAGAACCAGAACCGGGGCGTGTCGCGAGGGTCCTGGCGCAAAAAGACGTCGCTTCCTTCGATCCGTTCGACGATCACATTGCCGCCGGGAAAGTCGCAGTCGATTTGTAGCGTTGGCGAAGCGGCCTGCTCCGCCGCGAACGTCGTTGATGCGAAAACCCCGCTGGCGATCCACAGGAAAAGCAGCGGGACGAAAAGGATGCGAGACGCAGATCGCTGAGTCATCAGGTACCCTCCAAACGGTTGAAGAATTAGGGGACGGGATCCTCTTTTCGACTTTGGGCGGGATCAGATCTACGGTTTCCCTGCCACCGCCTTCCACTTCGTCTCCGATGATTCTACCGATCTCCTTCATGGCGTGAAACCGTACCGCCAAACTGACCGGCGACGACGACCACGGGTGATGGCTGGATGAATCCCGGCACGAAACCATGTCGTCACGGCGATGGCTGGCCGTGATCTGCCCCGGCTGCAACTTCGAGCATGGACCGCGAAAAACGTTTGCCGTTGCTGCCGGGATGTGTTAGAATCTGGATCGATCGGCTGGGCGGCGGTCGTCCAGCGTCGAGCTGGTGGCCGACGTACGCAGCCCACGATCCATCGGATGCAACTGAGCGGCGGTAACCCGTTTTCCATGGAACGTCCATCCGTCGCCGCCGGTTGAATGGAGACGTTCGCCGCTCATACGATTCCGTTGTCGAGTCATCCGCAATGTCCAAGCCAAATGGCTCGTTCCACCGAGATGCCAGCAATCGTCTGACCTAT
>REEF01000963.1 GCA_007695205.1 Planctomycetaceae bacterium | reverse complement strand
CCAATACGTCGGACTCATTCCCATTGACGGACGCCTGCTGAAGCAGAAGGGCACATTGCCCGCGAAATTCGATTGCACGGGATTTCGGATCGAAATGGCATTTGCTCTGGTACATCAAGAGTTTGGTCACGAATGTCTGAGGAAGAAGTCAATGCTCTTGTGAACCATGGGCTGATGCCATGAGCAACATCAAGGACTGGAACCGGCGCCGGACGATCCGAACGCTTCTCGCGGTTGGCAGCCCGTCTCCGACCGCAAGCTGAGAGTCGGTATCGTCGGCTATGGCGTCTGCCGGTTTGGCGCCGCGTTCAGTTTCCAGGATCATCCCAACGTCACGGTGGCCGCGGTCAGCGATCTGTTTCGCGACCGCTGTGCTGCTGCGTTGGCCCAGGCGTGCCGTTGCGACACGACGTATCCGTCGCTGGAAGAACTGGTCAAAGACGACTTGAGACGTCTTGCTATCACGAAGATCTGCACGCCGCCGCAGTGGTACCCGACGCACAGCAACGCTTATCATATCGGCGTGATCGGCGGCAGTTTCACCGAAGTCTCGTGCATGGGCATACCCAGCCTGACACCGCGGCTGCAGGCGGAAAACAACCGCTACAAGAACCCGTTCGACTTTCATCAGTCTTCCGCCAACCATCCCCGCCGTTTCTCCTGCGAATGAGCGAATCAACAGCGAACCAAGCGGAATGATGATTTTTCGATAAGCCGTTGTGTCAGATTCATCGTACTACCGACGATAGGAATGGGTGAGGGCGGCGTTTTCGATCTGCGTGCGGAATTCGTCCATCATGGCAATAGTTTGCTGATGCAGCGTCGTAAACTCGTTAGCATCCACCTCCAAGTACAGCCCATGTGCGATACTGTGCCGTTGTTGCAAAAGCCGCTCGAGCACAGGCTTCTCCTGTAACTCGAAAGGCCGGTAGTCAAGCCCGAGGATGGCCACGATGTCGCGAAGTCGGGCTGGGCTGAGATTCGATTTGGTTTGAACTGCGCCCTTTTCGGACAGGCGAGCGGGTTCGTCAAGACGATCGGTTAGGAACTCGGCAACCTGCACAAGAAGTTCGCCGCGAACCGTGTCAACCGCTTGGAACACATGCGTCTTCATGCCCAGGGCAAGAAAGTTCGGCTGCAGATCCCGATATCGCAGATTCTGTCTGGCGACGAATTCGACGTAGTGCGTCCCCGCATTCTTCACGAAGCCTTCCCAGTGCGCGTATGCCAACGCGATCCCGGCGCGCCGAAGCATGATGGCGTGATGGTCCCGAGCTTTATCGTGCAGCAGCTTGATATTGATCAGCTCCTTCCGGCGCCACCCGAGTTCCCGATCAAGGGCATCGATCAAGTCTTGCAAGGTACGGATTTTCTTCATGGCTTGAACAACTCGCGACCCAGCTTCACAACTTTGGGAATGCGGGTGGACGCTCGCACCCCCATGCCCGAAGAATTAACGAAAACCTGATTTGACCACAACCCCTGAATTCGCTTGAGCAATTCTTGTTGGGAAAAAGAAATCGGGCCAGAAGTATGGAACCCTAATCCCAGTGCAACCGCCTCGAATGCGGAGATGAGAAATCCACCGGTGAACCGGTTTCGCGATGCGTCGTAACGCCGAAATGCGTCGGCTCCAACGTATTCAGCCAATAGATCAAACGTATTCTTGAACGCTGATTCCTCCCTCTCGTGGAACTCCGGAAACTTCGGTGACATGTCCGTCATCGCGTCGGTCAGAAAGTCCCCGATGTCGCCGGTTCGCTGCAACGTGCTTTCATTCAGTGTCCGCAGAACGATGAAACGCAGCACCAATTCGACGTCGTAACGCTCGTCGTATGCTCTTTCAGAGAGAACGACGCAGTCACGGAAACTGGGGTACGAGGCCAGTTCCTCCTGGAGCCACTTGAAAAACTGTGGGTTTCCTGCCACAAGCATCGCGTTGCGAATTTCCTGGTGGGACAGGGGGCTGCCGCCCGTATTCAACCGCTGAAACAGCTCGAATTTCGCCCCTTCATCACTTTCGCGGAGGATGATCTTGATGTCCAGCTTGGACCGCTTGATCAGAAGCTGCTGGGCCATCGAAAGGGGCTGACGACCCTGCTTGGCTGACCAGACACATCCTTCCAAGGCGGGCAGGTACTTGGTTGCCGTCAGAACCAGCGGTGGAACCTTTTTTCCATCTTGATCCTGGAGAATTCCCATCAGGTGGAAAATCGTGGACAGCCGCTGGAGGCCGTCGATAACGTCCCATTTGCCGTCCGTCCGTTGCGCAACGAATAGAGACGGAATGGGGATCCCCAGAAGAATCGATTCGATAAACCGCGACTTCTGCTCGGGGCTCCAGCGGTAAAAGCGTTGGAATTCAGGATGGATATCGAGTTCGCCATCCCTGTACAGATTGGCGATTTCACCCACCGAAATCGAATACTGATCCGAATGGATCTCTCGCCGTTTCGCGTCAATTTGATCTTGAAGAACATCTACAGGAGATGCGACTGCTGTTACCGTCATGACTCGATTTCCTTAGATTGTTCGGTTTTGGTCGTGGGCGTATCGTGAGCGAAGTATCCCCAGTTCCAAGAAAACTCTGATGCATTTTAGCCTTCCTTCCCTGCTGGTGGCAATGTCCTCGCGTTGGCTCCGACCGGCGGCCTCCGAGGCTTCTTGCGCCGTGTTAGCACAAGCCTTTGTTCCGTAGGACGCCTTCGGCCCATTCGGCGTCGGAGCCTGTTAGCTTGGGACGAGGCGGTTGGGCGTAGTCGATATCGTCGCCGTAGCGTCCATTGACGTAAGCGGCGTCGATCAGTGACTGCAGATTCAGGCGTACGTCCGCGTCGTCGGGGCGGAGGGGGATTCGGATCGTCGGCAAAGGGTTGCGCAATGGGACGCGATACATTTCCGCCAAGTCTTGGTGATCGGCTCGCACGACGCAAATACGATAGGGCTTGCGGTACTCGGCTGGAACGGATCTCATCGGAACCGCCAGCACCCAACGTCCGGCTCGTAGCAAATCGATCTCGACCAGGTTTACTCGGCCATCAAGCATCTTTTGTTGCTTGTGGCGGTACTGTCGGCGAGCCGCTTTGCTGCGTTTATTGGCCGGACTGAGGAACTCAAGTGTCGTCACGATGCGATGTCCCGCGTTGACGTCGATGATTTGAATGGTGCGCAGCGTTTCGGGTTCTTCGAACCGCCGCACCAGCAGGACTTCGGCTACCACGGTCGTCGCGGCTTCCATCGATTCCCGGACAGCGTTCGCATGCTCGATCACACGTAAATCCGGCGAGAAGCGAGTCGACGAAGGCTCAAGTCCGTCCTGAAACTCGACGGAAACATATTCCTCGATCCTGGCACGAAGACCGTGGGGCAGCAGCGGTTGCAGATGGTCGCGTGCGTAGGTTGTCAGGCTGGTATGCACGTCACCCCAGTGTGCTTCCAACCATGGGTTCATCCCGGGGAACGGGTTCTCGTTCACGCTTGACTCCTGACACTTTTTTCCTGAACGACCCTAAGTCAGCGGATACGGATGGATGTAGGGCGGGCGATACTCGCGACGCAGCAGGGCGGCGGCGGTTGGGTTTTCCACGATCTGTTCGGCCGCCTCGTCCCATCTTACCACGCTGTTGGATTCGTAAGCGATCATCCCCAACTGGACGGTCGCCGTCGATCGGAAGCCCTCTTCAATCGGACAAGCCAACGGGCTGCCGGTGCGGATGGCGCTCAACCAGTCGGCCATCTGCAGCACCCCGATCTCGGCGGGCGCTTCGTGTTCCTCGCGTTTGTCGCTGGCCTGCCGCGGGATCAGCACCCATCGCCGATCCGACGCGAAGATCGTCCCTTCGTCGCCGTACACGAAGATCCCGTTGTTCAAGTCCGGGTCGTATTCTGTGGCTCCCCACAACCGGTGACGCCAGACGACGGGCAGTTGATCGA
Organism: Planctomycetaceae bacterium; assembly: GCA_007695205.1. GTDB lineage: Bacteria > Planctomycetota > Planctomycetia > Pirellulales > Pirellulaceae > SKKK01. The sequence continues at coordinate 1,090 of REEF01000963.1, read as the reverse complement.
ATTCGAAGTGAACGGTCAACGTGTCGGGGGTCGTGATCTTGCCCGCGTAATGATACAAACCACCGGCCGCGGTGATCTGCTTGGGGGTGCTCAAACCCAGAATCATGCGGACCGCGTCGATGTTGTGGACTCCCCAATCCACCAGATGTCCATGCCCGCTGGTCTTTTCCAATCGCCAGCTCCGGTGCCCGACGGCCGGGCTGTAAGGGATCTTAGGGCCGGGACCGCACCACAGGTCCCAGTCCAGCGTGGGTGGCGGATCTTGGGGAGTCGGGTCGGGGGTACCGGCGCGGTAATGGATCTGTGCGTCGACTTGGACCACTTTGCCGATGCGACCTTCGCGGATGCACCGAGCCACCTGCTGGAACGATTGGCTCTGGCGCCGTTGGAAACCGATCTGCACCGTGCGTCCGCTCTCGGCCACAGCGCGAGCCATCGCGCGACCTTCACGGATGTCGTAGGCCAGCGGTTTTTCGCAGTAGACATCCAGACCGTGCTGGACACAAGCGATCGTCTGCAACGCGTGCCACTGAGGCGGTGTGGCGATGATGGCGGCGTCCAGTTCGGTCTGGTCCAACATCTCATCATACCGCTTGAAGGTCGCCGGTCGCATCTCCTGCATCTTCTGGATCTGATCGGCCGACGAATCCAAATGAGCGCTATCGACATCGCAGATCGCCCGGATCTGGACGCCACCCACCTTCAAGGCCGCGCGGACGTTGACCATCCCATATCCGCCCATGCCGATCACTGCCAGCTTCAAAACCTTGTCCTCGGCGGATGCCCAGCCATGCACCGCAGGCGCAACGGCCAAAGTACCGGCTGCGGCCGCCGTTCCCAAAAAATGACGTCGATTACTTTTCGCCATGAGAAAACTCCTGTTGGTATTTTGATGTGCGGTCACGATCAGCCAGAACCATTAAGTGTATCGAGCGCTCATCGGCCGATCGTAAGCAGCAGGCGCGGCCCCGTCAAGCAGGTCGGCCGGCTCGGAGCATCTTCCCGGGTGGGCGCAAAGACGCTCTTGAAATAGAAGGGGTCGGGAGTCGTTTTCGGGTGAACGTCTGCGCCCCCATCTGGTCCCGTTCGG
>REEF01000953.1 GCA_007695205.1 Planctomycetaceae bacterium | reverse complement strand
GGAACGGTTGCATTTGCTGTCTACGCCACGGTGTATCGCCGACTTCCACAGAATCACCGCCCCGAGCGAATCTCGTACTCCGGCCACTACGACGGATAGACTCCGTTGCTCTGACACGACGCTTCTAGATAGACCAAGAGCGTGAATAACTCGCTCAGGTGCCGGTTTAATCGCTTTGGCACACACCGTTGTGCGTGAAGCGGTGATCACACGAGCGTCCATGGTCAGCCGTTGTGCTGGGTCAAGTGCGGCACTTAGACAGAGCCGTCTACTGGATTTCTACGCGATGGTGGAGCCAAGTTCCTCAGGGCCAGCGAATTGAGGCTGGCTCGGTCAGATGAGGTGCCGCGTATCGAACTGGCCCCACTTCTGAGCCAAGTACTCGGCGACGAGTCGGCGGTGGCAGTGGTGCGGTTTGTGTTCACTGCAGAGCAGGCATCCTTGGTCCACTATGTCGCGAGCGATGGCTTCGTCAATGCGACGTTTCTCCATCAGCGACATGAACTCTTCCTCATAAACCTCCCATGAACCTTTGTGCTTCTTGTAAGCGTCGAGGATCTCTTTTGTCGGCGCCAACTCCGGAACGTGAATGTAGTCGATCCCGCAGAGCTCTTTCAAAAAAAACACCAAATCATCCTTCTTGGAAAATCCCGCAAGCTGGCCCGAGTTGTTCAACCGCACGTCAACCACACGCTTCACATCAGCTTGACGAAGTAAATCAAAAAACTTCTCGGCCGACTTTTGCGTGAATCCGATCGTATAGACTTTCATCGCGGCTACTCCCCAAACTTCGAGGGCGTTAGGACATCGGACTGGGGTTCTTCAGATTCTACCCACGCGATTTTGCGCCCTTGTCGCTTGTAGGCCTCTTCGATCAAATCTTCGGGTGGTGCGGTGAGAGCGGTTTCCGGAACGCCAGTGGCCTTGTGCATGCGCTTCTCTGCTTCAGCATTGGATTCCAGCGTTCCGTCTTCTAGTATGTGTTGAATCACGATGGGATCACCCCGCAATGCCCTACAGACAAGCACCATGCGATGGCAGGTTATTGGGTCTTTCTCAGCGCATAACAGCGCAATGCGATGATCTCGCAGGCCTCCCCGAAGCCGTTCCAATCCTTCATTGAATAGCGGCGACTGCTGGATGAGTTCGTATCGTGCTTGACGATCTACATAGCACTCGGGCTCGCTCCGGCGCGCACCGAGTTCTCGTCCTAGAAAAACGTAAGCAATCCGCTCATTCTTGAGGCTCTGGGTCAGCATATCGCGATTGAATTGCGGAGTGAACCTACTGAAGGGACTTGATCGCACGTCCGCAACTGCAGTGACACCGTGTTGCTGCAATAGCGCAGCAAAGGCCGACCACTCGTGTGTTGAGTGACCGATCGTGAAGAGCACAGTTTGTCCGTCATGCTGCTGGGTCATTTGAGCGGAATAACAGTAGCGATCAACTTGTAATGATAGCCGTTGAAGGGAACGCCAAGGCTGATGCAGAGCAAACAATCATCACCAAAATGTGGCGCAAACTCGTGCTTCTTGCCGTCGTGATTCGGGCAATGCGCAGAAGTGAAGCGATCGTCAGTAAGTGCTAGTGAATACTCGACACCGGCGTAGGTGAATACACCCCGAGTCTTGCGCTGGTCGTAGCCCTTGAATTGGTTGTACTCGGTCCACATACTCACGCGAAAATCGCGTGGACGAATCAGAGCGAGCGAGGGGGAGCCTGGCTTCGATTGCTGCGCGTCCACAGAAATGCGATCGCTCCTCGATCCGTCGTCAATCCAGAGATCTCTAGGGGATTCTGCCAATCTGCTGAGGTGGGCGGACGAAATGCTCATTACACGTTTCCATCGAGTACCGGGCGCAACCTCCCAATTCTCAGGTTGGCCAGGATCACAACGTGGGCCAGATAGTGATACTTCGACGATGTCGAGGACGGACGGCATCCCGCCACAATCGAGTAGGCAATGACGATTCGGAATGAGTTCGCCCTCTTCGCTTTCAGCCATTGGGCTGACCGGGCGCACCCAAGACTTTACTCTAATCCGATCTTCCAAAAGATCAACCTCGCGGCCAGCAATGCATCGCCCTGGCTTCTTCTTGACTGAGTTCGCAAGAACCAGCATTGTCGTGGTTCGCATGGTGTTCTCCCAGCCCCGCGAGGGCTATAACCGGAAGTTGGTATATCTTCGCATTTTGCCAGGTATCATTCAAGAGGATCAATCGCACTCATAGAGAGGTTCGATCCGCTCGAGTGCGAAGCGGCGAAAGTACTTGTTGGGCGATCGCTCAACCGAGTCGCGCGTCAGCAGGTCAACCGATCTTCCAAAGAGGTCTTCGAGTTCCTGCTGGAGGGCGACGATACCAAGGCCGCCAGTTGCGCCGGACTCGAACGTGACAAGGAGGTCGAGATCACTGCCGGGTGCCGCATCGCCGTGTGCGAAACTGCCGAACAATTCCAGCCGCGCGACATGATGCCGCTGGCAAATCTCAGCGAGGCGTTTCGTGTCGATCTGGAAGTCCTCGATCCGCATGGATGTTCGTCCAACTGCGGGAGTTCAATTCTCTCTCGGGGTCCGAGAGCAACCCTGCTGCTAACCTGGCGGGGGGGTGTCAACCAGAGAGCGCGAGAGTTCGAGAGGGTAGGCCTCGAACGGCGAGAGCAACCGCCACGGTTGCGGCCGGACCCCGAGGTTGCCACTTCAGAATCGAGAGCGCCGGGCGAGGGGTGAGATTGCCGCAAACGCTTATGGAAACGGGATGTTGCGCGATCCTTGCGGCAGGCTCCCCGAGAGGCCCGATCCGTCAACCAAACGACCCCCGCGAAGACGCGAGGGTCGGAAAAGCTCCCCCGGCTGGACTCGAACCAGCAACCTAGCGGTTAACAGCCGCTCGCTCTACCATTGAGCTACAGGGGATGATGTCTACCGGTTTCTACGACTGCCTTTTGCGATTCATATCGGCCGGTCGGGAGCCGTGATCGACAGAATGGGGAGGATACCCCGCAATCGCCGTGAGTCAAGCATCCTCCGGCTGCTTGGCGGCTGCCTGGTCCGACCTCATCCTGCGCCGATCCCGCCCCCGCCACAACGAAAGGAGCAGCTTCGGAGGCGCCCACGACGCCTCACCCACGACTCATTCCGGTGGGATTCTGGCCACAGCCGGCCGGTGGGACACTGGCCACAGCCGGGGTTGAGAGCAGGACCCAGGTCCCCTTCGGCACCCAGGTTTCGACCCCCTGATTCCGGCCGAAAGGCCGCTACTCCGGGGGTTTGGCAGCGGGGCACCAACTCGCTATCCTGCGTGGTTCAGGTGGGTTTGTGAAAGCTGTCACAAACTGGCGCGCGGGTGCACTCCGGCACTGGTCGAGTGTGCCCCGCGGCGCCGCATGAATCTCAATGGTTTTAGCGGGAAGGTACGACTACACATGGCCACACAAGGCACGATCGTTCAGGTCATCGGCTCCACGTTCGACGCGAAGTTTCCCGAGGGCGAGCTGCCGGATATCTACAACGCGGTGCACTGCGACCTTGAAGTCGCGGGCGAGAAACTGCTTCTCGTCGGCGAGGTGAGCAAGCACATGGGCGGCGGGCAGGTTCGATGCGTCGCGCTGGCGAGCACCGACGGATTGCGCCGTGGTCAGCCGTGCCGGGATACCGGCCAGCCGGTGAAGGTGCCGGTGGGTGAACCGGTGCTCGGCCGCGTCTTCAACCTGCTCGGTGAACCGATCGATGAGCGCGGCGAAGTGAACGTCTCGAAGCAGATGCCGATTCACCGTGAGCCGCCGAAGCTCGTCGACCTCAACCCGAAAACGGAAATTCTCGAGACCGGCATCAAGGTCGTCGACCTGCTCTGCCCCTTCGTCCGCGGCGGCAAGATCGGCCTGTTCGGCGGCGCGGGGGTCGGCAAGACGGTCATCATTCAGGAAATGATCGCGCGCGTCGCGCGTGAGTTCGGCGGTTACTCCGTCTTCGCGGGCGTCGGTGAACGAACCCGTGAAGGAAACGACCTCTGGCGCGAAATGCAGGAGGCGGAGTACACCGACGAGAACGGCAATCCGGCGAAGGTCATCGACAAGGTCGCGATGGTCTTCGGCCAGATGAACGAACCGCCGGGCGCGCGTCTTCGCGTCGCGCTCTCTGCACTGACCATGGCCGAAGAGTTCCGCGACGCTTCCGGGAAGGAAACACTGATCTTCGTGGACAACGTCTTCCGCTTTACCCAGGCGGGTTCGGAAGTCTCCGCGCTGCTCGGCCGGATGCCCTCCGCGGTGGGTTACCAGCCGACCCTCTCGACGGAAATGGGTGAACTTCAGGAACGCATCACCTCGACGAGCAAGGGCGCGATCACCTCGGTGCAGGCGATCTACGTGCCGGCGGACGACCTGACCGACCCCGCGCCGGCGACGACCTTTGCCCACCTGGATGCCTTCGTCGTGCTCGAACGTTCGATCGCGGAAAAAGGCATCTTCCCCGCGGTGGACCCGCTCGGTTCGACCTCGCGTATTCTCGACCCGGGCGTCCTGGGCGAACGTCACTACGGCGTGGCCCGCAAGGTGCAGTCGATCCTGCAGCGGTACAAGGATCTCCAGGACATCATCGCCATTCTCGGTGTGGACGAACTGGCGGAAGACGATAAGCTGACGGTCGCCCGCGCCCGCAAGATCGAACGCTTCCTCTCCCAGCCCTTCTACGTCGCGGAAGTCTTCACCGGCTTCCCGGGCGTGACCACGCCGCTGGAAGAGACGATCGACTCGTTCGACCGGCTCTGCGACGGCGAAGGCGACGATCTGCCGGAAAGCGCGTTCATGTACGTCGGCACGCTGGATGATGCCCGCGCCAAGGCCGAGAAGATGGCGGCGGAAGCGTAATCGACCTGACCGTTGCCGCGCATCGACCGCCCTGGCGGATTCGATCTCGCGACCCGAGAAACCAATTCACGAAAGCCCACGTTCGGTTGGAACGTGGGCTTTTTTCGCGCGGGGGCGCTTAGAGAGTAGAGAGTAGAGCGGCGGCGGCGGCCGCACTTACGGTGCTGCGACC
>REEF01000887.1 GCA_007695205.1 Planctomycetaceae bacterium | reverse complement strand
GCGGGCGACCGGCAGGGCTCGAGGGGACGGGGGAGACCTACGGTCGGCGGTTCCGGCGGGGTCGGGAGACCCGCGCCGAACATGGATAAATGACCCGCGCCGAACGGGAGACCCGCGCCGAACATGGATAGATGACCCGCGTTCGGCGCACGCGGGCCACTGCAGACCGAGCTACGGTTACCGATCGTAGGTCTGCCCGAAGCTTACGACTTGGCCATCGACGGTTACCAGGAACAGGTTGCCTTGAGCGGCGGCCATGCCGTCGAAAATGGGGGGGGCGGCGAGCGGCTGTTCGGTCAATGGCTGGCCGTCGGACGTGGATACGGCCCAAAGCAGACCGCCTCGCCGGCCCTGAAGCGCCTCGGCGTACTCGGCCAGCGCGGCTTGCGTGGCGGGACTGGCGATCGTTTTTGCCGCTGCTTCCTCGTCCACCAAGTTCGGCGGTCCGGCCATCAATAGGGTGTCACCCGCCAGTACCAGGGCTCGTGGCAGCAACGGCAGATCGCTGCTCCAGCGATGCTGGACCAGCGAACGCGCGGCGGATCGGCTGGCCGACGATGCGGTGAACAGCAAGGCGCGGCCGGTTCGCCCTTCGACCGCTGTCGCCCGCTCGATCGTGCCGTGATGCGACTTGCCCGAAACATCCTGGGCTCGACCACCGGCAAAATCGTAGGCCAGCACGAGGTCGTCACCGAGGTCGTCCGGTTCCTTCCCGGCAGCTCGATCGGCCAATTCCTCGGCGGCCAAAGCACGATGGTACAAACGGATCTGGTCGATCCGGCCTTCGAATTGCATGGACCGCTGGTACTCGACAACCCAAGTACGCCCATCGGCGCCGATGTCGATACTCTCCAAAGGATGATTTCTGACCAACGTGGGGCTCGTGGCCGTTGCCACGGGCTGGCCGTCGATGAACAATTGCAACCGTTTGTCGGCGGTCAACACGGCCGCCACATGAGCCCAGCGCCCGACGACCGACTCCGGGGCCGCGACCGTACCGATCAGGTCTTGGGCGCGAACGCTGAAGTGCGGGCGCCCTTGTTGCAGGTACAGCGAATACCCGTGCGAGTTTCCGCCGTGAGCCAGGACGACGCCGTCAGGTCGGTCGGCATGGATCCAGGCTTCGATCGTCAGCGGTCTGCCTGTCGGATTCAACGCGTCGGTCTTCGGAACCTGGACGCGCGAGAGCGCATCGTCCGCAACAGCGGCCGATCGACGACCGGCCAGCGGCGGCAACTCGGTCATCGGTTCGGGCATGGTCTTCTCCGCCGCGAACAGATGGTGTTCGATCGGGGTGGTCCAGCGGAAGTACTGAGGCTTGCGGCCAAATCCATAGACCAGGTCGTCGTCGAAGACCAAAATCCGACCTGCGGGCACCACACGGCCGGACAGGTAATAGGCGCTCCATCCACTGTAGAATCGGCTGCCGTATAACCAGTAGGTACGGTGCCACCAGGTGTCGTCCAAAAACCCGGTCGGCGAGAACAGATGAGCATGATGGGGATCCTGGTTGGGCGGCGGAGCGAAGCTCTGGCCCCCATGGCCCTCGCCGGTGCGTGGGAAGGCCTCCAGCGGCTTCGGCGTCCCGTCCAACTCGAACGCCTGCGAGCGCATGTAGACGTAACGCCCATCGCTGGACAGGATATCGGGCAGCCCGACCGGCATGTTCAACCAACTGACGTACTCGTGGAATTCGTCGCCCGTGGCCGGATCGCGATCGTCCATGACGGTTTCGCCGATCAATCGGCCGGTGGTGGCGTCCAACCGGATCAGCCGCAGGCCACCGTCCAAAAACACCGAGCGCCCGGCGACACACCAGACCGTGCCGTCCTGGACCAGCACGCTGCCATGCACGGGCCAGACCGATTGCAGTTGTTCCCAAGCCATCAGCCGCTGGTCCATCGGCGCGGCGCGGAACCGCCACACCAGTTGCCCGTCGCGAACTCGCAGACAATACACGTACCCGTCGGCCGACCCGAACAGCGCGCGGCCCCCGTCGATGGTCGGCGGCGAATCGACGGCCCCGCCAGCGGTGAACGACCACTGGATCTGGCCGCTGGCCGCATCCAATGCATAGACCGTGTGGGTGTCGACGCGGGCCACCAGCACTCGGCCGCCGCTGACGACCGGGGCCGTCAACCGGCCGCCCAGATCGGCTTGCCAACGTTGTTGAAGATCGGCCGGGATTGCGGCTCGCGTCCGACCGCTGCGGCTGGAGTCGCCGCGGTAGGTGGGCCAATCGTGTTCGCAGGACTGCGGAGCGTCCAGGTTGGCCGCGTCATCCCAGGCGGGGCCCGGTTGCCAACGAGGCTGAGCCGCCAGATCGTCCGGGATTCGCGGTCCGTCCATCGCCGGCGCCAACGCGTTGAAGCCGGAGAGCTTGGCTTCCAAATAGCAGGCACACGGGTGCTGCGGAGCGTACAGCAAACCGTTGGCGGGCATGATGCCGTACAAGCAGGCGCCACGGACCCAGTGATGAGGCATCCAGCTTTGGTTGCGGAAATCGACGAATTCGATTCCCGTGCGCGACATCAGCAGATAATTCTCCGTAGCCCGGCCTCGATAACAACGATGATGGAACCAGAACACGTCCGTGTCGGGTGGGAACTCGGCCTTCACCTCGCCGGTCCGCGGATCGCGCCCGGTGAAGATCCCGGACCCGACCGTCGTCTCGCCACACCAGACCAACCCGCCGGCGACCAGCACGTCCTCGGGCGAATGGTAACCCGACGGCGGATGATCGCCTTGCCACAAGACCTCGCCCGAGTCGGCGGACAGGGCCGTCAATCGGCCTCGACCACTGGCTCCGGCAAACAGCAACACGTCCTCGTACGCGACCAGCGTCGGCATGAAGCGCGAGACCATCCCGCGTTGTCGTTCCACGGGCTCCGATCTCCAAAGCGGTTGGCCGGTCGCTCGGTTCAAGCTGACGACGCTCTGACCGTCGTGATAAAACACGGCGTCGGCCCCGACAGTCAGCGTCCCTGGCAAAACGGGCTGAGTCAACTGCCACAGGACTTGACCCGTCTGGGCGTCGATCGCCATGATCTGCCGCGGGTGATCGTCGTAGAACGGTTCCTTCGCGGCTCTGGAAAAACTGGGTAAATCGAGAACTTCTGACTCAGCGGCTCGCGGATCGACTCGCAGAAACAGCGTATCGTCGTCCAGCAGGATCTCTTCGGTCGCCGCCGTGCCTTCGTACTCGCGCATGGTTTGGCCGGTCGCTGCGTCCAGGGCCAACAGAGGGCCGTCCAGGCTGAGCGTAACATAGACCGTTTGGTCGGACGCGACCAGACGCCGAGGAAGCTGAGCCGGTCCGGCTTTCAGTGGCCACAGATGCGGATGCCACCGTTCGATGGGGCGCCGCCATAAGATCGTCCCGTTAAAGGCGTCGCGAGCGATCAACGACCACTCGGGCGGCGCCAGGATCGAGATGGGCGTGGCTTCGTCGAAGATCGAGAACACGCGCCCGCCCGCCGAGACCACCGCACTGACGCTGGACATACGATCGTGATGCCGCGAGTACAACGGGCTGCCGACCCACTGCAGCCGCCGAGGCGGTCCGACGACGGTGTCACGCGACACGGCATTGTTGGACGGGCTGTGCAGGTAATGCGTCCACTCGTCGATCTCTGCCGGTCGCGGCTTGACCAGACGTTCCGCGTGGCTCACACCCTGCTCGGTCAACACGATGGCTACTCCGCCAGGACAAAGGACCCGCAGCAGTTCCTCCCGAGCGACGGGCGACGAGGCTTCGACGACGATCAGATTCACCAGGTTGTCGATGTAAGGCAATCGGGTATCGAGCCATTGGTCGATCGTCACCCCGCCGTAGAGGCCTTGCTCGCTTAACCAGCGGCGTGCCGTTGCGACGTTTTGCGGGTCGGCGTCCAGCCCATGGACCACGTAGCTGTCGTTGGCTCGCAGCGCCGCCGTCAATTGCCCGTCGCCGCATCCCAAGTGGACCACCAGCCCGCCCTGGACCCCGCTGGTCGCCAGGATCTGTTGAGCCTGCTGTTGCGGATCGGTTGGCGATTCGGCGGATGTTTCCGCCAAAGGGAGGACGCAGGTAAGCAGGATAAGAAGCGTGGTCGTCATGAGTTTCTTCTCCAAAAACGGGGCGTTCATTCTTCTTCGCGGAGTCAGCGTTCCAGGGAGTGACTGGGACGTGTTCCTTCGATGCTTGCCAACGAAAACGTTATTGCAGGACATTCATCAGCAGCCTGACCCCCACGAAAATCAACAATACGGCAAAGGCTCGCTTCAGCCTGCGCACCGGAAGCCGATGTGCCAGGCTCGCGCCCAGCGGAGCCGTCAACACGCTGGCCGACACGATGCATGCAAACGCCGGCAGATAGATGTAACCGATCGCATAAGCCGGCAAGTCGGAAGCATGAAAACCATGAAGAATATAACCCAGGCTGGTGAACACAGCAATCGGGAACCCGATGGCCGCCGAGGTTCCGATGGCCCGATGCATGGGCTGGTTGCACCACAGCAGGAACGGAACCGACATGATGCCGCCGCCGATCCCGGCCAAACTGGAGATCACTCCCAGCCAGGTGCCAACTGCGGACATGCCCCACCAACCCGGAATGTCCCGAGCCGGAGGTGGCTTGCGGTCCAGCAGCATCTGCAGGGCCACGAAGCAAATGAACACCGCGAAGAAGCCCTTCAACGCGAAGGTCGTCATCCGAGACGCCAGGAAGGTCCCGAGCATGGTGCCGGCCAGGATGCCCAGAACGATCCGCCGTACGATGCCCCAATCCACGGCACCATGTTTGTGGTGCGCCCAGAAACTGGATACCGAGGTGAAGACGATACTGGCCGCAGACGTGCCGATCGCCAAATGCATCAGCGATTCCTGGGGCAGGTTCTGCCAAGTAAAGCAGAATACCAACATCGGCACGATGACCAACCCGCCACCGACGCCCAGCAGTCCAGCGAGCAGACCGACAATCGCACCGACAATCAAGTAGGTCAGGACAAGTAAAATCATGGATGGGCTTTAAGTCAACAGGCGGAACAGGGGTGGGGGGGGG
>REEF01000396.1 GCA_007695205.1 Planctomycetaceae bacterium | reverse complement strand
AACTGGCGGCGCCCAACAGCGCTGTCTTGTCGTTCAGGATCACGCGGACGGGGATCTTTTCCATCACGCGTCGCAAGCGGCCTTTCGAGGTGAATCCGTCCAGGAAATGGGACGTCGATTTCAGGCGTGGCAAAATCTTGACGACGATCCCGCCGCCCAGCCAAACACCACCGCGTGCCATAAAAGTCATGGCCACGTTACCCGCCTCGGCGCCAAATAGACTCAAGAAAATATCCAGCGTCCACTCGCAAACCGGACACTTCCCTGCCATCCCCGCATTGGAGATCACCGCCGCCTTGTCGTCCGCCTCCTGTAGTTCCGCGGCCAGCCAATCGGGCTGGGCGCCGCGATCTGTGTCCAGCAGGAATTGGTAGATATTGACCAGACCGGGCCCCGAAACGATCCGTTCGTAGCTCAGGTGGTCATATTTCGGATTCAGATACTGTCCCAGTTCGTACTCCAGCGGCGTGCGGGGGCCGTAGTCGGTATGGCCTCCTTCGGTCGGGATCGGGATGTAACGCGAACCATCCCAAAACAGGCCGGCCTCGCCCAGTCCGGTACCCGGCGAGACGACGGCGCCGTGCCCCGCCGCTTGCGGGTCCCCGGGATTGATCAGGTAGAAATCTCGTTCTTCCAGGCACGAGATCCCATAGCCATTGGCCTCCAGGTCATTGATCACGGCTACGTGCGGGATGTGGGAATCGGCAGCCAATTCGGCCGCATCGACGATCCAGCTTAAGTTCATCGTCTTGCATCGGTTCGCATGCACGGGTCCCGCCACGCCGAAACAGGCCGCCTGTGGGCGGCTCTCCTGGCGCTCGAGGAATTCGCGGACGATCAAATGCAACCCCTCGTATTGAGCGCTCTTGAACGTGGATTCGACGACGATTCGCAGTCGTCGCTGGTCGTCACGTTCGACGATGGCCAGCCGCGTGTTGGTACCACCGATATCACCCGCCAGAATCATGGTTGCTCCTTTTGCATGGGGAAGACATAGTGTATCGATTTCCCACAGAGATGTGCAGTGGTGGTCCCGCCCAATCTCTCGAACCAACCACCGTTGATGGACGGGTCAACGAGCCTGCTGTTTCCCGTTCAGCAGGGGGTGTAGATACTGCCCGGTGAAGTTATCAGGCAGAGCCGCGATTTCCTCGGGCGTCCCTACGGCCATGACACGTCCCCCGGCCGCGCCGCCCCCGGGTCCCAAGTCGATGATCCAATCGGCCGTTTTGATCACGTCCAGATTGTGTTCGATGACGATCACCGTATTGCCTCGGTCGACCAGTTGGCTGAGCACTTCCAGTAGTTTGCGGATGTCGTCGAAGTGCAACCCGGTGGTCGGTTCGTCCAGCACATACAGGGTCTTGCCCGTATCGACGCGGGCCAATTCTGCAGCCAGCTTGATCCGCTGGGCCTCGCCGCCCGAAAGGGTCGTCGAGGGTTGGCCAAGACTCAGGTAGCCCAGTCCGACGTCGCAGAAGCACTGCAGAAGGCGTCGGATCGCGGAGAAATTCTCGAAGAATTCGGTCGCGTCCTCGATCGACATCTCCAGAACATCAGCGATCGACCGGTCGCGATATCGAATTTGCAGGGTCTGGCGGTTGAACCGTTTCCCCTGACACTCGCTGCACGTCACGTACAGGTCGGGCAGGAAGTTCATCTCGATCTTCTGCAGGCCGTGCCCCAGGCAGGTTTCGCATCGTCCGCCTTTGACATTAAAGCTGAATCGACTGGCCCGAAAGCCGCGCTGCTTTGCCTCGCGAGTGCCCGCGAAGACTTTGCGGATTTCGTCGAACGCCCCGATATACGTCGCTGGCGTGCTGCGCGGCGTGCGGCCGATCGGGGATTGGTCGACGGGGATCAGCTTGTCGATCTGGCTGGTGCCTCGCAGACTGCGAAACGAGCCCGGACGCGGGACGGCGTGGCCCAATCGGCGGCGGACGGCTCGCGCCAGGGTTTCGTTGACCAGCGAACTCTTGCCCGACCCGCTGACCCCGGTCACACAGATCAGCACGCCCAGGGGAAACGAGACATCGATCGATTGCAGATTGTTGGTGGTGACACCTTCCAGGATCAGCGAACGCGACTTGGTCACGCGTCGCCGACTCGCGGGGCGCGGGATTTGCTGCCGGCCGCTCAGGTACTGTCCGGTGATCGAATGGCTGTCGCTGGTGACTTCCTCGGGCGTGCCCTGCGCAACGATCTGGCCGCCCGCCGCGCCGGCAGCGGGGCCCATGTCGATCAAGCGGTCCGCTTGTCGCATCATGGCCTCGTCATGCTCGACAACCAGCACCGTATTGCCCTGGCGTTGCAAGTCCCGCAGGGCTTCGATCAATCGCCGGTTATCACGGGGATGCAGGCCGATCGATGGTTCGTCCAACACGTAGCAGACGCCGACCAGTGCCGATCCGATGCTGGTTGCCAAGCGGACTCGCTGCAATTCCCCGCCGCTGAGCGTATCGGCAGCGCGTCGCAGGGTCAGATAATCCGCGCCGACCTTGATCAGGAACTGCAGCCGCTTCCGGATCTCGGCGACCAACGGTTCGGCGACGGGCCGGGATTCGTCAGGTACCGTCAAGCCCGCGAAAAACGCCTCGGCCTCGCCCACCGCCAGTCCACAGATCTCGTGGATGCTCTTCTCGCCCAGGAAGACGAAATTGGCTTCCGGACGCAACCGCGAACCGCCGCATTGCGGGCAGGAGACCAAGCCCCGATACCGGCCCAGCAGTTCCAGCCGCTCTTCGTTCGTTTCGGTCACCAACTGTTTTTGCAGCATCGTCAGGATGCCGGGCGATTTGCCCGAACCGTCGAGCAGCGTCTGCAGGACCGTGGGTTCCAACTGGTCCAGAGGCGTCTCGGGATCGGCGCCGCAGGACTGCAACAGGGCCGTTGCCTGCTTGGCATGCTTTCGGGCGACGGCAGGGGTGAAACCTTTCCACGGAGCCACGGCGCCGCCGGAAAGGCTCAACGAGCGATCCGGTACGACCAGTTCGGGATCGAATTGTTCCAGACAGCCCAGCCCGGCGCATGTGGGACAAGCCCCGTAGGGACTGTTGAAGCTGAACGTCCGCGGCTCGAGTTCCGCCAAGCTGATATCGCAATGCGGACACGCATATCGCGTGCTGAACAAACGATCGCGCCAGACGCCCTGAGGCTGTTGGGGATCGGCAGCCTGCACATCCAGGTAGCAGGCGGTCGCGACCCCTTCTCCATGCCGCAGCGCCAGCCGCAATGATTCACCGATCCGCGATGCCGATCCCTGCCGGACGATCACACGATCGACCACCGCATCGATGTCGTGCAACTGGCGGGTAGATAGCTCGGGAGCATTGTCCAGGTCGTAGATCCGACCGTCGACGCGGACCCGGACAAATCCGGCTTTCCGGATCCTGGCAAACACCTCCTCGTGCTTGCCGCGCCGCCCATGGACCAGCGGTGCCAGGATCATCACCTTGGTCCCCTCGGGCATGCTCATCAGCGAGTCCAGGATCTGATCGGGCGATTGCTGCCGGATAGGGTGACCGCACTGGTAGCAGGAAGCTTGCCCAACGCGAGCCATCAGCAGACGCAGGTAATCGTAAATCTCGGTCACGGTGGCCAGCGTGCTGCGAGGATTTGCGTTGCCGGGACGTTGATCGATGCAGATCGTGGGCTGCAAGCCTTCGATCAGATCGACGTCCGGTCGCTGCATCTGGTTCAAGAACTGACGCGCGTACACCGACAGGCTCTCGATGTACTGACGTTGGCCCTCGGCGTACAGCGTGTCGAACGCCAGGCTGCTTTTGCCCGACCCGCTGGGCCCCGTGATCACCACCAATTGTTCTCGCGGGATGTCCAGATCCAGATTCTTCAGGTTGTGCATCCGGGCCCCGCGAATGCGGATCGATTTCGCGTCGTCTTCCGGACGGAACGCGTCATACGGTCCGGTCAGTAACCCGTGGGGTGCAGAGCTGGACATCGCTTGCCCGATCGGTCTCGGTTTGCCAATGGGAAATCCCGGAAACTAACAGATCCCGGACCGACCAGCAAGATGCCGCGGAAAACCTTGGGGAGAACCGAGAACCGTGGGGCAGACCCTGTTAACCGGCACAACAGAAACGCGAAAGCCTGAAAACAGGGTCTGACCCCAATGCTCCCCACCCCTAGAAACAGACCGGAATGTGTTGACATGGCCCGCCCCTGGGGTTTAGATTTGCAGGCAGGCACTGGGGCCGTCAGCATCGGGCCGATGGCTCGATGGGCTGCGACGCCGGGTTTCGAGCGGTGAGTAGTTCTTCTGTACAGTCCCCACGGTTGGGACTGTGGCCGATGCAGGAACAAATGATAGAAATGAGGACATGCGATGCTGAACGATGGCGAAAAGGGAGTGGTTCTTCAACGCGACCGTGAGACTTACGGAATCGCACCGCACATTCCTTGTGGGGTGGTGACGGCGGAGACGTTGCGAAAGATCGCCGAGGTGGCCGAACGGTATCAGATCCCGCAGATCAAGATCACCAGCGCCGCGCGGATCGCGCTGTTGGGGATCAAGGAAGAGGATGTCGATCGGGTTTGGGCCGATCTGGGCATGGATCCGGGCAGTGTAGTCGGCATTTGCGTCCGCAGCATCAAGGCATGCCCGGGGACCACGTATTGCAAGCGGGGCCAGCAGGACAGCCTGGGCTTGGGGATGACGCTTGATTCCCGCTTCCACGGGATGCAGTTGCCCGGCAAGGTCAAGTTCGGCGTCAGCGGCTGCCCGAATCAATGCGGCGAAACCAGTTTCAAAGACATCGGGCTGGTCGGTACTTTGAAAGGTTGGCGAGTCTACGTTGGTGGCAATGGTGGTACCACGCCGCGCATCGGCGAGGTCCTGGTGCAGCGGATCGATACGGAAGAGGCGTTGGCGATCATCGATCGGATCATCGAGTATTATCGCTCGAACGCCGAGCCCAAGGAACGCATGGGCAAGATGATCGAACGACTCGGATTGACCGATTTGGAGGAGGCCGTCGGATTGTGAGAGCCATGGGGTCGCGGACACCAAGCGGCCTGCCGCTTAGC
>REEF01000549.1 GCA_007695205.1 Planctomycetaceae bacterium | reverse complement strand
GGCGGCATGGGATATCCTGTTCGTGACGATCTCTTTGTTGTTCTTCGGGACAGAGGTCGCCGTTTCGTCGTGGCAAATCGAATTCAGTCGTTTTGCAAAACCCTGAGCCGCAGGGAAATAGAACGGGTTCCGATGAAGAAGGCAGCCACCGAGAGCACGGAGGAATATCGAGGGTTTTCGGCTATCCGTAAATCACATGGAATACGTTCGCCTGAAAACAGCTCCCGCCCCCTGCCCTGGAGTTCACGCTTCAGCGTGTTTGCCCCGGAGCTTCCATCTGCCCTTTCCCCCGCAGAATCTTGACGGTTCGTGAGACTTATTCGCTGTCTCCTTAAATCCGCTGTCGAAGGGAATGCGACAGCGGATGAAAAGAGGCAGCGGATTTTTGTACGGCGAAAACACTTACCAAGATCCAGGATCGCGCAATTCGGGAGTCGCCGACTCCCAAATTTTAAATCCAAAGCACGAAATCTGACGGAAACATAAATTTATTGGTGGAACCGGTAGAAGGGGTTGGGAGTCGTCTTCGCGGTAGGCTCGTTCCCATATGGTGGGTCGTTGGCCGAAAACGACTTGCGACACTGCCCGCGTCACCCGATCGAGCGGACTTGCCGTTTGCCGAGTTGCCGAGTTCGGGGACGAGCCATTTGCTATTGGACTGGGATGGCATTTCTGCTAGAAGCCCGCCTCGCTCGGTCACGAGAGGAACTCGTGCGCGAGTCGTTCTTGTCAAATCTCCCCTTGAAATGGATGTCAGGTGGTGACAGCGATGAAAGCATCTCTGTACGGTTTCTTCTCTCGTCTGGCGATCGCAACCTGTTTGTTGGCATGGACCGGTTGCGATTTGGAATCCGCAACTGGGTATCTCGAGTCGATGGAGCCCGCGAGCATTTCGGCTCAGGGCGATTCGTCTGGCAACTCGGCCAACGCAGATCCGACCGCAGGCTGGTCTCATACCTCGGTGCCTACCGCTTCGATCGAACAGACGGCTGTCCTGTCGGTCGACGGCACCCTGAATGTCTATTTTTTTGACGTCGGCCAAGGCGACGCCACATTGCTGGCCGGTCCGAACTGGACGATTGTCATCGACGCGGGTCGACACAACCGCAGCGATGTGGTCCCGCTGTTGCAGTCGGCGGGAGTCGAATCGATCGATCTGTTGATCGGGACTCATCCGCACGCGGACCACATCGGCCAGTTCCCTCAAATCCTAGAGACCTTTCCCGTTCGCGAGGTGTGGATGTGCGGCGAATCTCATACGTCGCGAACGTTCGAGCGAGCGTTGGACGCCATTTTGTCGTCGGGCGCCGCCTATCATGAACCTCGGGCGGGCGAGTCGTATCGCATGGGTTCGGCGCTGATCGAGGTCCTGCATCCGGTTGAATTGACGGGGGACTTGAACGAGAGCAGCATCGGGGTCCGCGTCACGTTCGGCCAGGTTTCTGTGGTGTTGACGGGCGATGCTGAGGCCGCTTCGGAACGCGCGATGATCCAGCGAGGCCACAATCTATCGGCCCAGATTTTGCGTTTGGGACACCATGGATCGCAGACCTCGTCCACGCCCGAGTTCTTGCAGGCGGTGCGGCCCGAAGTCGCCATCTATTCGGCTGGCGAGGGAAACTCGTACGGCCATCCGCACGACGTGGTGCTCCAACGTCTAACGCAGATGGGCATCCCGGTCCTGGGTACCGATCGGCATGGTACGATCCGCGTCCAAACCGATGGCGTCACCTACCAGGTCACCACCGAACGTGGTTCTTTCCTGGCTAGCACACCAGGCCAACCGGTCCTGGCGAGGTGACAGCCATGGAAGAAACCGCTGTGATCGACCGTATCGAGGAAGGCCGACTGGCCGTCTTGCTGGTCGGGTCGGACGAGCGTGAGTTGATCGTACCGATCGAGGACCTGCCGCCCGACGCCAAGGCGGGTCAATGGCTGCGTATTCGTCTGGAGGACGATCGATTGGTCCACGCCCAGATCGATCTCCCACAAACCGAGGCGGTCACTGCTCGCATCCAAGACAAGATGGCGCTGCTGCGTCAGCGCGGCCGCCAACTCCGTCCCGAGTAGGCTGGCGGCTTGACATCGACGAGCGGCGCGACTTATGGTGAACGCTTTCAGGGTAATCGTCTCGGTTAACCCGTTCTGACCACGAAAGCCACCATCCGTCCATGACCAAAGCCAATACTACGCCGCCATCGGTGATCCGATTGCTGGACACGTTGTTGGACGAGTGCGTCCAGCGCGATGCCTCCGATGTGCACTTTGCCCCCGAACTGCCGATCTATCTGCGGATCCAAGGATTGCTGGAACCCCAGACCGACCATCCTCGGATCGCTGCCGAGCAGATCCGAGCCATCGCCGACCACTTGGCATCCCTGTCCCAACGGCCTCCGCTGCAAGGCCCAGGATCCCTGGACGGCGCGGTCAGTTCGTCGTCCGGAACGCGATTCCGCTACAACATCTATCGGCGTCAGGGCAAGCTGGCGATCGCCATGCGGCGGCTAGAAGACCGGTTCCGCGAACTAGCCGAACTGGGGTTACCCGATAGTCTGTACCGGCTGTGCGAATTGAGCGACGGACTGGTCCTGGTCGCAGGTCCGACCGGCAGCGGCAAGAGCACCACGCTGGCAACGTTGTTGAACCGAGTCAACCAGACTCGACGATGCCATCTGGTCACCATCGAAGACCCCATCGAGTACCTGCACAACAGTGCGTTGGCATTGGTCAACCAGCGGCAGGTCGGCGGGGATACGGAGCATTTTCACGAAGCCGTGGTAGCTGCCATGCGGCAGGATCCGGATGTGATCCTGGTCGGCGAAATCCGCGACCTAGCCACAATCCGCGCCGCGGTCACCGCCGCAGAGACCGGGCATCTGGTGTTCACCACCGTGCATGCCAGCGACTGTGTCGGCGCCATCGAGCGGTTGATCGCTGTTTTTCCGGCCGAGGAACAAGCCGGGGTCCGGCGCCAGGTTTCGATGGTGTTGCGAGCGATCATCACCCAGCACCTGCTGGTCGCCGACGGCCCCGTCGCGACGGGCGAACGCTCGGCTCGCGCATCGTCCGGTGCGGGCGCCGCCGCGCGGCGCAGCCGGGTGGTGACCAGCGAGATCCTGGTGTCGACGCCGGCCGTCGCCAATCTGATCGCGACGGAAAAGAGTGCCCAGATCTACTCGGCCATGGAATCCGGCACGGCTCAGGGCATGCAGACCCTGGAACAGGACCTGGCTCGATTGATGCACGCCGGTCTGTTGTCCGAGGCGTCGGCGATGGCCATGGCTCGCAGCCCGAACGTATTGCGCGAACGTGCCGGGCGATTACAACGAGGCGGCATGCCCGCGACGCGCAGTGGAGGCAGGATGTGATGGAAACGTCGAAACAGTCGGAAGCCCTGGATCTGGATCGGGTGCGCATCGATCCGAGCTGTGCCATGAAGATCCCTGCAACCCTGGCGCTGCGCCGCCAAGTGCTGCCCTTTGCCGTGGTCGACGGTCATGCCTACGTGGCCTGTTTGAACCCGGACGACCGCAACGCCATGCAAGCGGTCGAACGAGCCCTGCAATTGCCCGTGCGGCCTCAGTTGGCCGAGCCCGATTCGTTGCGCCGCGCGCTGGAGCGGATGTTCGGCGACGGGACCAGCGCCGCCGGACCTGCCGCTGGCCCCAGGCCGGGCCGACCGGCCGACCGGCGCCGAAGCGGCGAGACCGAATCGGAAGATGCCGTGGCATTGTGCGATGATGTGTTGCGATCCGCTGTGATGCGCCAAGCGTCGGATATCCATATCGATCCGATGAAGGAAGCCGTGCGAATCCGCTTTCGCACCGACGGAGTGCTGGACGAATATCGGCAGTTGCCCGTGGCGGCGCAGAGCGGTCTGGTTAGCCGATTGAAAGTACTGGCAGGAATGGATATCGCGGAAAAACGAGCTCCGCAGGACGGCCGGTTCACCTACCAGGCCGGCGGAGGCAGCCAGATGGTCGATATCCGCGCGGCTACCTTGCCCACCAAGTACGGGGAGCGGATGACGTTGCGGCTGCTGGCACTGCAGACCGATTCACTGACGCTCGAACGCCTGGGGATGGCGCCGGAAGATCTGGCTTGTTTCACCGAAGCGATCCAGAAGCCGCACGGGCTGATCCTGCTGTCCGGCCCGACGGGCAGCGGCAAGAGCACCAGTTTGTACGCGGCCGTCCGACGGTTGATCGGCCAGCGGGATCTGAACGTGGTGACGATCGAGGATCCGATCGAGTACGACATCTCGGGCGTGGCCCAGGTGGAGGTCGATTCGGCGGACAAGGTCAGTTTCGCCAAAGCGTTGCGGAGCGTCCTGCGGCACGACCCCGACGTGGTGATGATCGGCGAAATCCGCGATGGCGAAACGGCGGATATCGCGATCAAAGCGGCGCTGACCGGCCATCTGGTGTTCAGCACCCTGCACACCAATTCGGCAGCCAGTGCTGTCACGCGGCTGATCGACATGGGCGTGGCCCGCTATCTGGTAGCCGCCACCTTGCGATTGGTGGTCGCCCAACGACTGGTGCGTCTTTCTTGCGAACACTGCCGTCAGGAAATCGAACTGACCAGCCAATGGGCTCAGCTACTGGGGGATCCTTCGCTGGCCGGGCGCACGGTCTACCAGCCAAGCGGTTGCATGTACTGTGCCAATCGCGGCTTCGTCGGCCGACTGGGCTTGTTCGAGATGATGCCGGTCGATGCTTCACTGTCCCGGCTGATCGCCGAAGGAGCCGGCGAGGTCGAGATCATGGGGGAGATGCAGCGCCGCGGCGCCACTCGATTGATCGACGACGCCCTACGAAAGCTGATCGCCGGCGACACCGTCACCGAAGACGTCGTCCGCGCCGTCACCGTCTGGTAACCGACACCCATTCTTTTCGTACGCCCAAGTGTGCTTTGGTGGAATCGGCGCGCGGGATCTACTAAAGTTGCCGGTGGGTCCCGGGCGCCGAACGGGACCGAATGGGGACGCAAATGCCCGCCAGAAATGCAGGTCCCGCTCGGCGCGCGGGACCTACTAAATCGT
>REEF01000961.1 GCA_007695205.1 Planctomycetaceae bacterium | reverse complement strand
TCTCGCTCAACGATCAGGATTTCATCCGGGTATCGTTCGTGCCTCGCATCTGGACCAGCGCCGATGGGCGTAAGACAGACCCGCTGATGTACGGGGGCATGGAAGGGACGCAGGTCCGGTTGCTGCCCAAGACGGGCAGCCCGCAACGGACGGCGTTTGCCAACCTGAGTCCGGGCGATCAGGCGTTTCTCCGCAGAATCGACCCCGAGGCCGTTCCACAGCAGCCCCAGGCGGCCGGTGATGTGCCGAGCAGCCCGCCGAGCCCCAGCAACGGGACAGCACCCGAACCGGCTGTCGACGTCGATCCGAATCCCATCCATGCGGACTTGATCCGTAGGTACGCCGAGCCCCGGACATGGCTCATCGACGGCGTCCCGTTGCCCCGATCCCGGTTCATCTCGCAACAAAACGGCTCGGTCCTGTTGGCTCTGCACGATGGCGCACAACGGACCGTTCTGGCAACGTCGCTTTCTGACGAGGACTTGGACTACATCCGGGAGTTCGAAGCCAGCATCCGGGCACTGACGCAAGAGCACCCCTGGCAGTCTGCCGTCATCCGGGTTGGAACAACCGGGCAGAACAGGCTGCAGGTTCGCGGGATTTCCCTGTCCGGCGACGGAAGGAAGCTGGCCGTGACCTATCGTAGTGAGCATTACAGCGGAGTGCACGCTCTGCGATATTTCGATGCTGCCAGCGGCACGTTGCTGGGCACGCACGAAATACCCGAACGGATGCGGTCGGCCGTCGGGGGATCTCAGGGTTTTGCTTTTCTCGACGCAGAAGATGCCATCGCGCTGACCGATGTCGAGCAGATTCGCGGCCAACAGACGTTCCATGCCTATCGCGTGGTGGTGCTATCGCTCGGCGGTAACGTGCTGCGCATTTCGCCGCCGATTGGGACGACGACCGGTCGCAACCTGTTTAGAGCCCTGAACGTGTCGCCGGACGGCAGCCAGATAGCCCTTGCTTACCACGTGCACAACGCTCAGAACCGCTCGACGTCGGTCGAGGTGGCCATTCTGGACACGGCAACGCTCGAACGGTTGCACGCCTTCACGGCGCCGGTGTCCATCGACCGTTCGGTGAACGCACGTCCGTCCTTGGCGTTCGCGCCAGATGGCCGCCGCCTGGCGATGTTGTACTTCGACCAGCATCTGGCGATGTGGGATCTGGCCACCGACCGGGAGATCCCGATTTTTCAGCGGGTGAGTAACTCGCACTCGCTGATCCAATTTGATGATATCGGCAGCGGGCTGATCACGTTCGGTGCGCGAAGTGCCTCGATCATCGACTTGGCGGGCGGAGGAACCCGTGACCTGCCGTTGCCTGATCGATCGAATCAGCCCCTCACGTTCTCCCGCACCCAGCCGCTGTTCGCAACTTCCGGCAGCGGCGCCGATCCGGATTGCATCATCGTGTTGCGGGAATTACGTCTCCATCAGCCGGTCCAGCGCCTGACGGGCCACCGCAGCACCGTGGTGCAACTGACCTTCGCAGAGAACGGAGAACGGCTCGCCAGCCTGGACCAAGACGGAATCGTCCGCGTCTGGGACATCACCCGGGCGTATTAGCTTTGCTTCCCGAGGAGACCACCCGTAAACTGGCCGTCTCGCCACACGAGCCGATCCGTCCCCCGGCTCCCCACCGGCTCCCCCCCGGCTCCCCACCGGCTCCCCACCGGTGCCGCACCGGTGGCAGCCCGGTTTGGCAACGACAAGACCAACTCGGCCGGCCCAACGCGATTCTCTTCCGGTGCGGCGGTTCCATTCGTATCGCGAAAATGCGGAGCATCTCCCCAGGCATGGACACGGTTGCCCGTCGTCCGGTTCACGACGCGCAACAACTCGCAGCTTACACAGTCATCAAGGGATTGGATGCCATTTTAGGTCGAGCGGGAAGGGGTCGGGAGCGGCGGCGAACTCCGGCCGAGGGCGGCGATCCGCTTGCACCAAGCGACGCACCGTTGGGCGACGTTCGACTTGCTGGCGGCATCCGTTTCGGGTCGCCCGATTCCGTCGATACCGACTTGCTGTACCCTGTCGAACGGCTGCCCTCGCCAGTCGACGCCAAGTCGCTGTGCTCCGGCGGGCCGGCGAACCGGAACTTGATCGTGGTCCGCGACGCGGTGATCGCCGAGACCTACAAGGGATTGCCGGACGAAACCAACAATGCCCTGCTGGCGACCTACTCGCTTCACCAGCAGACCGAGCCCAATCCGGTCACTCGACCCGTGAAGCGGATCGTCCCGCTGAAAGTGATCCGTGCCACCCGCTTGATTCTGTCGCTGGTATCCCGATCGATCTACCGTGACCGGGTCAAGGAAGCGCTGCGTGCATTGGATCACGGTCTGCGGATGGAGGTGCTGGCACAGATCGACTTCCAGCAACTCGACCTGTCCGCCGATGCGGCCAAGGCGATTGCCTTCCAGCTCGGCCAGATCAACGCCCTGATCGACGGGCACGAGCTGTACACCAAGCAGGCGATCCGGGACCATTTTCCCGACCTGGCGCCTGCGATCAGCCGTACCGACCGGGCGCGGCGCGCGCTGAACGAGCACCGCGATTCGCTGCTCGAAAAAGTGGCCGGGGTCTACGTGCGCCAGAAAGGCAGCTTGAATCTGTTGATGTACGGAAACGCACTGGCCATCGACCAGTGGAACCAATACGCTCGACAATGCCGCGGTGTGGTCATCGATCTGAAGACCGAGCGCTGCGTGTTCTTTCCGATGGACAAATTCTTCCGGTTCGGCGAGGGCCCGGAAGTCTCCGGCGACGCGGTGCCGCCGGACAGCCCGGTGGAGATCGTCGAAAAACTGGACGGCTCGATGGTGGCGCTGATCGCGCACGAAGGAACCCTTCAGTTCTGCTGTAAGGGGAACTTCGACACGCCACAGTCACAACGGGCCGACCAGATCGCCCGGTCGCTGCCGATCCGCTCGCTGCAAACCCACCGCTATTGGTACGTCTTCGAGGTGCTCTATCCCGAAAACCGCTTTCCGCTGGGCCTGGGGATCGTCGACTACGGCAGCCGCGAGGATCTGGTGTTGACCGCGATGCGGGATCGCCACACGAACGAGCTGCTGCCGTACGCCGACGTGATCCGCGAAGCCCAGCGAGTCGGCCTGAGCCACCCGCGGTTGTTCGCTCCCGATCTGGCCCAAGCGTTCCGGATGGTGGATTCGGCCGATGGCCGCCTGGGCGAGGAAGGGTTCGTGATCCACTCGATGCTCGATCGCAAGTATTTCAAGTTGAAGTATGCCGCCTACAAGGAAGTCCTGAGGCTGGTCAACGAAATGTCCCCCTCGCTTTCCAGCGGCTGGTCTTCCAGCAACGACGCGGCCAAGCAGCCAGCGACACGCTGGAGAAAGCCGCCTTGCTGATCTACGAGCGCCGAGAGGAATTCCCCGAGGGCCCGTCATGATGTGACGAGCAGCGGTCCTGCTTGTTCAGACCCAAGAGGGGACCGCTGATAAACGCTGATGAACGCTGATCAGCGGCAAAGTGCGCTGCTTGTAGTCGTCGATTCATCGCGTTGCGGCATCCCTTGGCCCCGGATCAACCGATGGGTCATTCCTTTGCCCGCAATTCCCTTACCCAACGAAACGCGCGACGCCAGCAGCACGGGGTTCTTCCGCCACCCGAAAGCAATCCCCACCTATTTGAAGTCCCGTGTCACGCGGTCCTGCACCCGTTCGACAATCTCGCGGAACGCTTGATCGAAGATCCTGACCTCAGGCGGTTCACGTTCTTCGGGCAGTTCTGCGGACAATCGCTCGAATTGATCAGCCATCCATCGGTTCAAGGCCGGTTGGGAATCAATGACGTCGAACTCCCGTCCCGATGCCTTGACTTCGATCATCGCCCGGATCTCGGCTGCTACCTCGGGCTGGTCCAGGCAGTTTTCCAGCAGTTCATCAAACAGAATCGGCGGCTGCGAGCCCCGTTCGACCTGATCCAGCATTTCGAGGATGGTATCCTGCATAGACGGCTCCTGGTTAAGGGAACATCGTGTAAGAGGGTATCTGATTCAAAAGGTTCTGGGTCATCAACTCGGTTACGAATCGGCATGCGGCTACGGCCGCCGTGCCAATTCGAATTTCTTTCGTCGCTCTGCTTTGAATGGATGGAATGACCGATCTACTGCCCGGACCGTTCTAAGGGACCAAAGACGACGCGCAAACCTTGGTAGTAGTTCCGGTGCTCGGAATCCTGCGAATTATCGCGATACGCTTGCCGGCATTCCCAGGCAGTACTGTTCCATTTGCCGCCACGCAGCACATGTCCCCAGCCGGATGTCGGGCCCGTCGGATCCTCCAGGGGCGAGTTCGCGTAGTAGTCGCAGTCATACCAATCTGCACAGAACTCTGAAATGTTCCCGAGCATGTCGTGTAGACCCCAGGCATTCGGCTTCTTCTGTCCTACCGCATGCGTCCGAAAACGGAGGTTGCCCCGGTACCATGCATATTCGCCCAATCGTTGTGCGCGATCGCCATAGCTGTCAACAAGTGTGTCATCCCCATAATAGTAGCGTGTGTTCGTCCCCGAGCGGCATGCGTATTCCCACTCGGCTTCGGTCGGTAGCCGATACGCCCAATCTGTCTTGGGCAACTGCCTATTCAATCTCTTGAGAAACCTTTGGATATCCTTCCATATTGATGTTCTCCGATCGTCTTCGTCCATTCCACGGGCTGAGCAGGATGCGCCGCCCACGACTCTTGCTGACGACGTGCCGTCGCCGCGTCGAACGGGGCCACTGCCAGAGGCCTGACCCCGGCTAAGGAGTGGGCGATCTGGGCCGGATGTCGAATTCGAGACGTGAGCGGTAGAAGCACGCGTCGAACTCCATGAAGAAGTTGGTCTGTCCGAGAATCAGGGGTACGCCGTTCTGATTGAGCCACGCAAAAGCCAGTTTGGCAGGGGGTAGACCCTCGATCTCCGCGAGCACGAAGAGCGGCATCGCCGGTTGACGGCCCAGGCTTCCAGACACCTGCAGAATCGCCTTGCGATCATCCCACTCCGCGCCGAGTTCCACGCCCAACTAGAATGGC
>REEF01001096.1 GCA_007695205.1 Planctomycetaceae bacterium | reverse complement strand
ACCCGCCGCCGCGGCTTGCAACCGGCTGATGACTTCGGGCGTGAGCTGGATACCGCCAGCGCCCAGCAACGAATCTTCCAGTAGTGCGAGCGTTTTGACTTCGGTGTCTTTCGCGTAGGGCGACAGGGCATCTTTGCGAATCTGCGGATCGGTCCAGCGGGCGGTGACGGGAATCAGTTCTTCGTGAAGCCGGGCCGCGCCTTCGCCGTACAAGGCCAGCCGTCCCAGCAGGATCACGCGGGGGATCGAATCGGATGCCTGAGCCAGGCAGGCGCGGGACAGATCGTGATGCACAAAGCCCTGCGCGGTGAACCGAGCCAGCAGTCGCCGGACGACACGCTGTTCCAGGTGCAAATGAACCACGTCGTCGCCGACGAGTCCGGGATCTTTAAAAACCACGGGCCGGATGGGGGACGATCGCCGCCACTCCCACAGCTTCTGATCGCGCCGGCGAGGAACGCGAAGTGTGTCCATCGTTTCGGCCCAGGTCGGATCGGCTCCGGACCGCTCGTCGATGGCGGGGAACTGGAATGTCGGGGTGGGCGTTTCGGGGTTCGGGATTGGCGTGAGATCCCACTGGCCATGCTCCCGATCCCCGACACCCGAGGCCCGATTCCCGAGCAGGCTGAGGCTGCAGTTGATGGCCGAGCGAAAATGGGCGTCGTCCAGGCCGATGCTCTTGCGAGAGTTCTCCAACAGCGTCCGCAGACGGTCGATCTGCTCGCGCAGCGCGTGTTGTCGTTCGCGTGTGGCTTCCAATTCGTCTTCGATGGCGGTGCGGCGATAGTCGTCCAGATCGGCCGATTCCAATTCGCTTTCCAGCGATTCGATCAAGCGGTGGCGGATGCCCTGGCTGAGTGACTTGGCCAGCCGAGCGTCGATGACTTGCGAGAGACTGCCCAGTTCCTCTTTGATCGTTTCGGTCTTGCGGACCAGCACCTGCAGGATCCGGTCTTCGGGACGCTGTTTGTAGACGAAGTAGTGGCAGAACACTTCGTCCTTCGGCTGGAGCTTGCGGTCGATGCGGCCGTTGCGTTGTTCCATGCGACTGGGGTTCCACGGCACATCGAAGTGGAACAGGTGGTGGCAGTAAGCCTGCAGGTTGAGTCCTTCGCGGGCAGCATCGGTGGCGATCAGGATGCGGAGCGGTGCCCGGCGCGGATCGGTGTTGAACGCCTGTTTGATTTCCTCGCGTTTGGCGGCCGGCGTGGGCCCGTGGAAGATTTGGATCCGCTGCTCGGCTCGATCGCTGCCGTCGATGGCGGCCTGGAGCCTTCCGACCAGATACCGTTTCGTATCGTCGTATTCGGTGAAGATCAGCACGCGCAGATCGTTCCACACGGCTCCCGGTTTGCCGAGATCGGGACACATCGTGTCGCGAATCCAGGCGACGAGCTTGTTGATTCGAGCATCCGATTGGCCCCGGGCCTGCTCGGCGACCTCGGTCATTTCATCCAGCATTTTCTGCTCGTGCGCGAACAATTGCTGGGCGTTCAGATCTTCCAGCGATCCGAGCGACGCCGCCGAGGCGGCTTCGAATTGGGCATCCTCCTCGTCGCGCAACTGGTCTTCTTCCAGCGTGGCTCGATCGTCGTCGTTGTCGACACAGCCGGCCAGCAAATCGAGTTTCCAGGGTCCGTTGACGTCATACGGACCGATCGCCTCGGCCGCCACCTGGGCGGGCAATTCCTGATCGTGGTCGAAACTCGGCGTCCGTTCCCGCTGCGCGCGATCCGCAGAGAATTTTTCCCACTGTCGACGGACCGTTCTGCGGTGGACCTTCAAGGTACGAGCAAAGGCTTCGATGGACGAAAGCAGCCGCTGTTGCAATCCGACAATCAGCAGACCAGACGCCGCCTGACTTCGTTTGGTTTCATTCTTCAGTCGTTCTTCGCGGGTTTGGCGGTATTCATCAAGCAATCGTGACAGCCGCAACTCGGGAGCGTCTTCGGGCAGCCCGTCGATGGTGACCTGGACGATCTGGCGTTTGGGAAAGCCGCCTTGGATCTCGCGGATGTCCTCCTTGATACGGCGGACGATCACTTCGTCGCGGTGTTTCGCGGGCACCGGGACACCGCGACAAAACCGCTGGGGATCCAGGATTTCCAGCAAGGCAGAGAAGCTGTTCGAGTGGCCGTTGTGGGGCGTGGCCGACAAGAACAGCCGATGTTCGAATCGGGGCGCCAGATCGCGTACGGCGCGGGTGATCTGGGAATCGATGGCGTATTTCTGCCCGCTGGCGGGCGCCGCGTGGTGGGCTTCGTCCAGAATCAGCAGCGAGCCGCTGCGGAAGGTGCCCAGTTGATCACGGAGCGGACCGGCATAGGCTTCGTCGATCAGCAGCCGGTGCGAAACAAGAAACCGCGTGTGGGTGCTCCAAGGATTGACGCTGAAGCCACGCTCTCTGCGGACTCGCTTCATGTACTGTTTATCGAGAATCTCGAAGGTCAGGCCGAAACGGGATTCCAGTTCCTCTTTCCATTGCAGCAGCATGGACGGCGGGCAGGAGACGAAGATTTCGCGGACCTTCTTTCGCAGCAGAAGCTCGCACGCGATCAAGCCCGCTTCGATAGTTTTCCCGAGACCCACGTCGTCGGCAATGAACAGATTGACGCGTGGCAGTCGCAGCGCCTTGCGAAGTGGCTCCAGTTGATACGCATCCAGGCGAATACCGGCACGAAACGGCGATTGGAACAGCTTTGCATCGGTCGAAGTGACGCAGTTCCATTTGAGCGTATTCAGATACGCGGCAAACAGGTTCGAATCATCAAAGCCTTTCGATGCGATCGTCCCCCAGGACTCAGCAGTAAGAATGCGGGGGTCGAGTTCTTTTTCCCACAGGACTTCCAGCGGTTCTCCCTGGTTATCATCGTCAACACACGACAGCTTGACCAGCGTGCTGTCGGCGGAGCGTTTCGGCCGCACGATCTGCTCGATCAGATAAGTCCGTTGGCGAACGCGCGCGATCTGTCCCGGTTTCAGAATATCTGCGGTTCGATTCATTTGCCTCGCTCGCTGCAAAACGCCAAATAATCATCCACCGAATCCTGGAAAGCCTTCTTCAACTCTGCCACGCTCTGCCCTTGGAAGGTGATCACGTCGCGGATGTTGATGACTTCCCCATGGAGGATCCCAGCTTCGTCGTCGAAATCCACTTTACCGATGTATCCCTTATATTCCATCATGGCGCGCGACAGGATCCCGTGCTGCTTCATCCCAACCTGATATCGACGCTGGCGCGGTGGGCGGTCAGGCCTTCGATGTCGGCCAAGCGTTGGACGTCGGCCGCGTCGTGACGCAACGCTTCGGCCGTATAGGCGATGACACTGTGGGCTCGTAGGAAATCGTTGGCCGACAGACCCGAGGCCCAGCGTGCGGTTCCGCCGGTGGGCAGCACATGCGACGGACCGGCAACATAATCGCCTAGCGACACGGGAGTGAAGTTGCCCAGGAACGAAGCGCCGGCATGATGGATCTTCTCCAGCAGCTCGTCCGCGTTGTCCGTCGCGATGTGAAGATGCTCGGGTGCGATCTGGTCCGTCAATCGGCACGCTTCTTCGGCATCCCGCACCAGGATCAGACACCCGAACTCCTGCAGGCTCTGCACCGTCAGTTCGGACCGAGACAACTGGGCCACTTGCCGCTCCAGCTCGGCCGCCGTCGCTTCCAGCACCTCGCGGCTCCAGGTGATCAAGATGCTGGCCCCCGGCGAATGTTCGGCTTGCGCCAGCAGGTCGGCGGCCGTAAAGTCGGGGCGAGTTGATTGGTCGGCGATCACGACCACTTCGCTGGGCCCGGCGATCGAATCGATGTCCACCTGGCCGTACACATGCTGTTTGGCCAGCGCCACGAACAGGTTGCCCGGCCCGACGATCTTATCGACCGGCTTCAGGCCCTGGATACCATACGCCAGAGCGGCCACCGCTTGCGCTCCGCCGATCCGGTAGATTTCCTGGATGCCCAACTCGTGGCAGGTGGCCAACACGTCGGGATGATTGGCCCCGTAGGCGGTCGGCGGGGCCACGACGGCGATCTGTTGCACGCCAGCGGCCATGGCGGGCACGGCCGCCATCAGGACGGTCGAGGGATACGCTGCGGCCCCGCCCGGGACGCAGACGCCCACTCGCTGAAGCGGAACGTAACGCTGGCGCAAAGTGACCCCGTGGGACCGGATGACCTGGACATCCTGATGCAGGATGGCGGTCTGAAATTCCATGATATTGTCGCGGATGCGCCGCACCGTCTCCAACAACTCGGGAGCCGCCCGCCGGTGGGCTGCGGCGATCTCGTCCGGGCTGACCCGCAACGTCTCGGCGCTCAGTTGGGCGTCGTCCAGTTGAGCGGTGTAACGCAGTACGGCGGCCAATCCCTCGCGACGCACGTCGCCGCAAATCCGCTCGACTACCTGCTGAGGCGGCAGGGGCTCGCCGAACACGTCGATCGTCTTCTGCCGACCGCGTTCGCTGACCACATCCCCACGCGGGCTGAGCTTGTCGCGCAGCGCATCCAACGCCTGCTGCACGTCGTCTTGACTTGTGTCGATGCGAGAGATACGAAGGTTCTGGTTCCCAGTCATCACAGTGTGTCGTTCCTCAGGTAGAGATAATTTCCAGCAACGCGACCGACCGTTTATTCTGGCCTGTGGGGCTTTGCTTGGAAAGCCGGGAGTCCAGGCCAAAACGCGGCAGACGGCGCCCACCCCTTCACGTGTCGTATTCGAGGCTGAAACCGCCCCTACGAAACGCGGTTTCCTGACGCCGAACGTAGGTTGGGTCTTCGACCCGACCCCTCTGATTAACACCTTCGCCGCAAGTGCTTTAATGACAAGCACTTGCGGCGCCGTTTTTAATTGACACAGTGGAAATGTGCCCATTAGCACCGGCTCCGCTGGCGCACGGCCGCCCCACTGGAAACCGCTGGCAGTCCGGTATCTGCCGAACCAGATTGCCGTTTTTGCCAAGCCAGAGATCAAGCCTTAGCGGGGCGGTCAGCCGGGTAAGCACCCGGCCAGAAGTTTCTTGTCATTGAAGGTAGCCTTGCATGGGGAC
>REEF01000958.1 GCA_007695205.1 Planctomycetaceae bacterium | reverse complement strand
CGATTCACCAGATGGAAAGCGGCTTCTCCGAAAACGACTCCCGACCCCCGTTTTCTCCGATTCCACCAGGAAATACCTGGCCGGGTGCTTGGGGCGCCATGACTAGTCGATCGCATGTTACTCCAACCCTTCCACAATCGCAGCGGCTTTCGAGGCGGTTAGGACTCGGAGTTCACCGGCCGCGTCTTTCACGTCGTACACCTGCCGAGTGAACGCGTAGCCAGCGTCCAGGGCGGCTACGTCGAGCGGACGGCCGTCACCGGCCACGCCGCCACCAATGACCAGGCGGCGTGGGGCGATCAGCGCGGCCAGGTGATTCACGTCGCCGGCGTCGCGCAGGATGCCCGGTACGATCGTTCCCAGCCGCTGCCCTTCATAGGGCGCGTCGGTAACGTAGCTGGCCAGCGTGTCCGATGTGGCCACGCGGCTGATGCGTGGCTCAAGCGCCGCCGTGCCGATGGCCACGAGGCCCGCTGGCCCGATGCCGGCGAGCAGGACCTCTTCCGGCAGTCGCCCGTCGTGTTCCACAAGGGCGTCGAGCAGGCGTCGGACGTCGATTACCCACTGGCCCAACAGCGGACGGCCGATCCACAGCGACCATTCGGCCGTATTGTGGTCGATCGCGCGGCCGATCCTGTCGCGCGGGTAGGCCAGCTTGCCCGTCGCCCGCAGGTCCAGCGTGATGACGCTCCACCCACGGTGTTCGAGCGTCGTCGCCAACTGGCTTTGCTCCGCCTTCTCCGCACCGTCCAGGTCGAGCACGATGGCCAGCCGCGTGGTGGGTGCCGCGTGGTGCCGCTGGCGTGCGACCAGGGTCAGGCCGGGCTCCGGCGCGAAGGTGATCGTACGTCCTTCGCCGTCGGAGGTGACTACCACCTGCGTGCTGGGCGCCGGCCGCGGCGGCTCGCCGCCGAAAAGGCACCGGGCCAACCCTTGCAAGGCCGCGTCTCGCCGGGGCTGCCACGCTTCTAGGCTGGAAGGCGGCCGCCATTGCGCGACAAGGCGGCGCGCCTGGACCGCCGCAAAGCGAGGGATCGTCATGAAATCGTCGGGCCGGGTGTCGCCCGGGAAGCAGCGCAGTGCCTCCGGTTCCTCGGTCTGAAGGTCCGGTTCGGCAATGGGCGAGCCGTCGCCGGAGTCCTTCAGGAAGCGAGTCATCCAACCGTACATCGACTCGCGCATCTCACGGTTGTAGTCGTGAGACGCTTCGAAGACGGCATGGTCCAGGCTCGATTCCAACCCGTACAGTTCGAAAACCGGCCGGGTCAAAGCAAGCGATTTGCGCGCCTCTTCCACAGAGAACTGGACGGCGTCGCGGGTGGCGCTGATGACCCGCAGCGCCCGCGGCGCAGTCATCGCCAGCACTCCCCATTCCTCGGTGAACCGCAGCGCCTCGGGCACAACCTCGCACATGCAGCAGGCCGCGCCTAGATACGCCTGGTAGTTGCCCACCGAGCAGACCGGTACCACCGCCAAGAAGCGTTCGTCCCAGGCGCCGGCGTACATCGTTTGGTTGCCTCCGCCGCTGCACCCGGTGATGCCGATCCGGCGGCCGTCCACCTCGGGCCGCGTGAGCAGATAATCGACGGCCCGCATGTTTTCGTATACTTGCAAACCGCACAGCGACAGCCCGGCGGGAAACAGCGTCGCGGCGACCATCTCGCCGTGGTACTCGCCCAGCGCCTTGGTCAGGCCGCGTTCGCCCGCCCCGAACGCATCGACCGACAGCACGAAGAAGCCCAGTTTCGCCAACCCGATGCAGCGGGCCTGGACCACCGGATCCTGCTTCGCGCCCCGCCAATGGCCGTGAACACAAAGCACGGCCGGAACCTTCTCCTGACGATCCGGCACGTAAGCGTTGGCCGTCATCCAGACGTCCGGGAGCGTCTGGAATACGATCTTCTCCACTCGATAGCCGTCGCGCGCGAGCGTCCCCATCGTTTTCGGTCGCAGCGGGCAGGGCTCGGCGGGAAACTCGCCCCACGCCTCTTGGAGTCGTTGCTTCAGGGCCGTCCGATGCCGCTCCCAATCGGTCAAGGTGGCCGGCGGTTTGTCAGCTCGCCGCATTTCGGCCGCCTCCCGACGGACGAACTCCAGGAAGGCGTACTGCGGATCCGGCTCCTGAGCACAGGTAACGACCGTTGCCAGAAAGACGACCAGCAGCGAAATCGTGGCAATCAACATCGGCGGTTGAGCGATAGGCGATTTGAGTCTCATGGAATCGAAAGGTAGACCGGAGGAAATGGCAAGTCAAGGTGGCGCCCGCACGAATGAGTTTGACCCCTTCCGCCGTCAGGCCCTGACGGCCCGTCAGCGCTCGGCTTTCCCCGACTCGGCCTCGACCACCTCGCGTGGCAGTAACAGCTCTCTTTCGTTTCGCGCCAGGTAGGGCGGCACGGTCATCAGCATGAGCCGGGCACGGGATCGTTCCACTCGCCATAGCTGCCCGTCCTGGCCCTCGGGCACGGGAACGTTGAAGTAGCCGGGGACTTCGATCTCGGTCAAGGCCAGCACTTCTGCGCCGGCGCCGTCGAGCAATCGGCCCGAGGCGTGGTTCAGGTAACCGGCCACTTCGCGCGTGCCTCGGGGTACATAGAAGTAAAGGGTCCAGGCACCATGGACGGGCGGCCCGCCCGACTCGGGCGAGCAGGGCAACGTCATGGGCTGGCCGTCCTGCCAAACAAGGCGGCTGGCATCGCCGCCGTCGCGCAGTTCGAGCCGATGCAGTCCGGCGTGGGGTGTGCGTAACGTCACGGTCCGCTCCTGGCCGTCCGGCGGTACACTCTCGTCGTGGGCCACCGGCTGGAGGGTCAGCTCCTGCGGCGAGTGGAGGTTGATCTTCACGTGGCCCCGATCACGGTAGTGGGCAATCAGGCCGCCGGTGACCTGCAACTCGATCTCCCCAGGCTCGTCCAGCCAGGTAACCAGATCGAACCCGCCCTGGCGACCATGCCGCTGATAGAGATCACCCAGACTGCCCGTGGGCATCTCCGGCAGGTTCAACGGCGTGACCGGAACCAGATCCTGGCTGAACGCCACGGGCGTGAACTCGACCGGCCGATTCGCCTCGATGCCTGCCTCCAGCATGGCGACGATCTCTGCCGGCTCGTATGGTTTCTCCTGTAGCCAGTCGTTTGGGATGGTCTCCAGCTTCACACCGTGAGCGTGTCGCCAGGGCCACATCGCCCGAAAGTGGACCATTCCGCCGTCTCGGATCCGATGGCAGTGGCGCAGCGCCCCAAGCGGATCGCCTTGCAGTTTCCGTTCGACATAGCGAGTGTAGAGGATCAGGTCATCGATGCGGCCGAGGATGCTGTGATCGCCGGCTGCCCGGCGGCGCCCCTCGGCCAGGCTCCGATACATCCGGCCCACCAGGTTTTCGCTTAGAAGAGGCCGGTTGTCGCCATCGATCAGCCGGTAGAACTCAGCGAGCGGTTCTCGGGCCGGGCCGAAAGCGCGGCACAGGAAATCGTCGATGATTTCGTCGACTCGGTCCGCCTGGTCAAGGTCCCACAAGATGCGGGCGGCCACGTAGTAGCCCAACCCGTTCGGGCCCCAGTTGTCGCTCGATTCGGCGTCGTGGAACCGCACGTTCATGCCGTGAAATTCAGGAATGGTCTCGGCCATGTACCAGGGGCGCGACGCCCGCGCCTGCCCCGGCATGTCCCAGTCCCAGGGCATGACGCTGAAGTAGTCGTACACACCCATCACAGCGCCCCGGGCCTGCCAGCCGCGGATCACCTGTTCCAGCGTATAGCCGCCGCGCAGGAAACCGGCGGTGGCCGACACGATCACCTTCGGATGTACTTCGATGGATGGCGGCGGGCAGTGGAAACCGTAGGCATAGATGCCGACGTACCTGTCGCCCAGCTCCAGAGCATTGATCGCCTCGGCCACCTCGTTGGCCAACGTCAGCACCCGATCGCTGATGCTGCCCATCGCCGCGCAGGGCCGGCATTCGCACCAGTTCCCGCCGTCGGACGGATCCATGGAAATGCTGTCGCGGTCGGGGCTGGCTTGCATTTCCCGGACCGCGTGGTCAACGACCAGTTTTCTCAGGTCGGGATTGGAAATGCAGAACTTGATGTCGCCCCCGGTCGTTCGCCGCTGGCCATCGACCAGCGCATAGAATTCCGGACGGGCCTCGAACGCCTGGCGGTTGGCGGCAATGATGGCTTCATAGGAGTGGGAACTGTGAAGACGAAAGCCCTGCACCACTCGGTTCCGCGCCGACCACTGTCGGTGGCCCTCCACTCGGGACGGCAGCGGGCCGTGGCCATACCAGATGCGCCGGGCATGGTAGGCAGGTGCTTCCAAGCAATCGACCGCCAAACGCAGGTCGGGCAAGGTGGGGACCACTTCCCACTTCTCGCCGGGAAAAAACTGCCGGTATCCCAATCGGTAGAGGAAGTCCCAAACGGCATGCTCGACGGCCAGTTCCGTCGCTCCCAGCAGCCAGGCGCCCTGGGGGTGGGTGCGCAGCAGGTACTGCTCGCGCCGCAACGGATCGGCCGGGTCGAAGGCGACGCCCGTGGCCAGGGCGGGAAAGTCGGTCAATACGCCGACCGCCAGTCCGCTGGCCCCGTCCCCTTGCTGGACGGCGAACTCGGTTCCGGCGATCCGCCCCAGATAGTCGGCCAGCTCCTCGGCTGCCGCTCGCACCCGTCCCGAAGCCCGCTCGCCAATCACCACCGCCTGCTGTGCCCGACCATCGCGGGCCAGCCACACCTCGACGGTCGCCGCCTCGGCCCCAGAAGCCGGGAACGCACCCAACAGCAACCACACGCCCAGCAACATTCTCGCCCAGTTCATTGGTCTCGCCTGTTTGTAG
Source organism: Planctomycetaceae bacterium (assembly GCA_007695205.1). Taxonomy (GTDB): domain Bacteria; phylum Planctomycetota; class Planctomycetia; order Pirellulales; family Pirellulaceae; genus SKKK01. The sequence goes on along the minus strand of REEF01000958.1, from coordinate 224 downwards.
CAGATCGTATCTGTAGCCATTCAGGAACTCGGGGCACGCCAAGGACCCCTTCAGGACGGCCAACGCTTGTCTTGTAACACGCAGGAATCGTCCTCGTCAAGTTCCCAGTATCGGATCGCAGAAGGGTCAGACCCTGTTTTCAGGCATTCGGCCCGGCGACCAGCGACCGTGTTCCACGACGGCGATTCAAATGTTCGACTTGTTAAGCTCACGATTCGTCCGGC
>REEF01000387.1 GCA_007695205.1 Planctomycetaceae bacterium | reverse complement strand
CTGGTCATGGCGTTTGTGGGTCATCTTCGAGGCGGTTTGCCGATCGCCAGTGCGGTCAGTTGCACGCTGTTTGGTGCGATTTCCGGTTCGACTCAGGCCACCGTGGTGGCGATCGGCGGGCCGTTGCGTCCGCGATTGCTGGCGGCCGGCTATTCGTCGCCGTTCAGCACCGCGTTGATCATCAATGCCAGCGATATTGCGCTGCTGATCCCTCCCAGCATCGGCATGATTGTATATGGGGTGGTCTCGGGCACCTCGATCGGCGAACTGTTCATCGCCGGCATCGGGCCTGGCCTGATGATCTTGGCCATGTTCTGCGGCTATTGCTGGTTGGTTTCCGGGGGGCCGACGTGCGTGCGGCAGCCCCGCAGCGATGCTGCCGCTCGTCGGCGTTCGTTGTGGCGAGCCCTATTGCCGTTGGGGTTTCCGGTAATCATCATCGGCGGCATCTATTCGGGATGGTTCAGCCCGACCGAAGCGGCAGCCATCTCGGTCGTGTATGCCTTGATCTTAGAGGTGATCATCTACCGGGAGATCTCGATCCGTGAGATCCCCGAAATCGCCTTGTCGACGGGGATGATCACCGCGATCGTCTTCGTGTTGGTCGGCGCCGGTGCGGCGTTTTCCTGGGTGGTGACGTTCGCCCAGTTGCCGGAGATCTGGATCGAACAGACGTTGGGGCTGACTGCCGAGTCCGGATACTGGAAGATCATGCTGAGCATCGCGGTGGCTTACTTTATCGGCTGCATGTTCGTCGACCCCATCGTCGTGATCCTGATCTTGACGCCCATGTTCCATCCGATCGCGGTCGCGGCCGGAATCGATCCGACGCTGGTAGGGGTGATGGTTACGTTGCAGGTCGCCATCGGATCGGCCACGCCGCCGTTTGGCTGCGATATTTTCACGGCGATCGCCATTTTCCGACGGCCTTATTTCGAGGTGATCCGGGGGACTCCGCCCTTCATCATCATGCTGTTGCTGGCGGCTTTGTTGCTGATCGCCTTTCCGCCGATTTCCCTGTTTCTCCGGGACTTGGCCTTCGATTGACAGGAGCGTTGCTATGTCGACGAACCCTTGCCATAAGAGCTTGTGGTTTTTGTTGCTGGCCGCCATCGGTGCGGCCGCCATTGGATGTGGATCGAGCGGTTCGGCCGGGGATACCCGGGCACCGCAGCATTGGCGATTTGCCATCGAGGAAACGATCGGCAGCGTGCAGCATGCCTATGCGCTGCGGTTCAAGGAACTGATCGAACAGCGAACGGAGGGCCGGATCCAGGTGACCGTGTATCCGTACGGCGCGCTGGGCACCTCGGACCAACTGACCGAGCAACTCGATCTGGGCTCGATCCAATTCGTGATGGCTTCGCCCGGACACCTGGGCAAGCTGATTCCCGAAGTCCAGGTCATGCTGCTGCATTTCCTGTTTTCCGATGATGAGGAGCTGAACCAACGGGTTTTGAACGACGATCCCGAATTGCGTCGCATCCTGGACGAGTTGTACGCTCGCAAACGCATGAAGCTGCTGGCGATCTATTCCGAGGGCTGGCAGGTCTGGACCACCAAACGGCCTGTCCGCAGCCTGGACGACTTTCGCGGCATGAAGTTCCGTGTGATGACCTCGCCGCTGCTGATCGCGGCTTTCGAGGCCTACGGAGCCAGTCCCACCCCGCTGCCCTATTCCGAGGTCTATAGCGGATTGCAGTTGAACATGATCGATGGCCAGGAAAACCCGGTGTTCGCCATCCAGGAAATGAGTTTCTACGAAGTCACCGATTGGATGATCTTTCCTCGGCATGCGCCCTTCATCACCACCGCGGTCACCGAACAGCGTTTCTTCGATTCGCTGTCGACCGAGAAGCAGCAGTTGATCCGCGAGATCATGGTCGAATTGGACGAGTACATCTTGAACGTGCAGCGCCAGTTCAACGATCATCGCCTGGATCTGATCCGCCAAGCTCGACCGGGTATCCAGATCATCGAATTATCCGACGAAGAAAGAGAGGAATTCGAACAGGCGGCTCGTTCGGTTCGCGAACAGTTCATCCAACGGTATGGCGAGACGGCCGAGCGGCTGATCCGGCGGATCGAACAGGCGACGCAGGAACAGTTGGAATCCCGTGCTGCGGATACCGAAAACGCGGCTTGAACGTTACGTTTCGCGGGACACCGTTTCGGCGATCGTTTCCAGATGGTCGCGGATTCGAGCGTACGCGTTCAAGGCCGCAAGAAAGGCGACGTTGACCTGCGGCGGGATCTCGCCTTGGGACAGGTCCTCCAGGTGCCGCTTTCTTGTTCGTTTGATTTCCGATTTGAGCCGCTTCGAGGTACCATCGGTCTTGCGTGCCGTCAGATGGTTGTTCCGGGATACTCCAGCATTCACCGCCCGCAGGTATTCCATCAGCTTTTGGCTCAACCGGTTCATGTCTTCCCGATGCTGGTCCGTGAACCGAAAACCGTCGCGGCGCAGCTTGCGATCAAACTTGTCCAGGCTGAACAGGTAGTCGCTGATCGATTCGTATTCATCGACCAGCGTCAGTTGCCGTCGCGACTCGTCGGCCACCCAGTGCGGAACCGTCTTGGCCAACAACCGGGTGACAAACGCCGAGACTTCGTCCTGTACCGAATCAAAGACCTGCTCGCGCTGCTTCAAGCGATTTCCCAGCGCCCGATCGGGCTCGTCCTGCTCGCGCAATTCATCCAGCCAGGCGAGCATCTTCTCGCAGCCGTCCCCCATCTTCAGGACTTCGTTTCGCGATTGCTGGACTGCCAACGCCGGCGTATCGAGAATGCGAGGATCCAGATCGGTCAGCCGCGGCTTTTCCTTATACTCTTTGCTCGGGACCAAACGCTCCAGCATCCGGATCAACAGCGGGGCAAAGGGGAAAAACATCAGCACGTTCATGATGTTGAACAGGCTGTGCGTCAGTGCGATCGCTGCGGTTGTATGGGGGTACACGATACCCGCCGCAGTTTCGACCGCCATGTCGATATTGCCACCCAGCAGGAATTGAACCAGTTGGATATACCATCGAAAGATCAACGTGATCCAAAACACGCCCAATATGTTGAACAGGATGTGGAAGTAGGCCGCACGACGAGCCGTCGTGGTGGCCCCCAACGAAGCAAAGGCGGCCGTGATCGTCGTGCCGAGGTTTTCACCCATAATCAACGCGGCAGCGGTCGGGTACGAGATCACTCCGAGATACGCCAGCGAGATGGTGATTCCCAGCGTCGCCGACGAGGATTGAACCGCCACGGTCAACAAGCAGCCGACCATCACGCACTTCAAAACCCCCAGATAACTATCCGCTTGGAACTGCTGGAACCATTGCTCAAAGTTGGGATTATCCTTGATCGTCGCACAAGCATCCTTCATGACCTCCAGTCCGAAGAACACCATTCCGATCCCCATGATGGCCAGCCCCCAATATCTCCAAATATCGGACTTGGAGAACAGATGAATGAAGACGGCCACTCCGAAGATCGGCAGACCATATTTGCCGATCTGCAGCACCAGGATCCACCCCGTGACGGTGGTTCCGATGTTAGCGCCCATGATCACGCCAACCGCTTGGCTGAGTGTCATCAGGCCACTGTTGACGAAGCCGACGGTCATAACGGTGGTGATCGAACTGGATTGGACCACGCACGTTACCAGGACACCCACTCCTAAAGCCAGCAGGCGGTTGGTCGTGACCATGCTGATCAAACGGCGCAGGCTGTCCCCCGCCACGGCCTGCATCCCGTCCGACATGCCCTTCATGCCCAACAGGAACAGACCGAGTCCACCGATGAACTCTAATAGAATCGCAAAAAATGCCGAAACTTGCACCGATTTACCTGCTGCGCTGATTGCTCAATGCGTCGTCTGAGTCATGTCTTCCAGATTCTGATTCCACACGATCGGATCCGCAAGGCCCGAAAGCGAATTTCGCCGGCGATATCACCTAACGCAACCACTCGTCCCGATGCTCGGCGACAAAGTCGTCGTCGTTCAGATGGGGGTACGCTTGATAAACTCGATCGATCTCTTCAAGCTGACCGGGGCCGAGCGTCTCGCCCGGGTCCAGGCACCATCGTCCTTCCAACAGTCCTTGCCGGCACAACACTTCGTGTAGCCCCGCAATACAACCGGCGAAATCATTGGCCGCGTCAAAAAAAGCCGCGTTCGCATCCGTGACCTCCACCGACAGTTGCAACAGCTCGGGGGTGACCTGCCCCTCGCGGCACCATTGGAGCTGCTGGACGGCCCGTGCGGTCCAAACCGCCCAGTGCCCAAGCAAGCCGCCTACGATCCGCCTTTGGCGTTCTCCAAAACGGTAGGGCGTCAGCAGATCCAGCACGATATTGTCGTCGTTGCCGGTGTACAGCGCGATGTCGTCTCGCCCCGACTCGACGACCGCTCGGACTACGTCCAGCGTGCGATAGCGATGAAACGGCGCGATCTTGATCGCCACCACATTCTCGATCTCCGCGAACCGCCGCCAGAAAGCGTAGGAAAGAACTCGGCCACCCACCGATGGCTGCAGGTAAAACCCCACCACAGGGACAATCTCGGCCACCGCTCGGCAATGAGCCAGCAGGTCTTCGTCGCTTGCATCGCGAAAGGCCGCCAGACTGAGCAAACCCGCGTCGTAATTCAAGCGGCGCAGCAGGTGGGCTTCGTCGGTCGCCTGCCGAGTCTTCCCGCAGACGCCACCGATCCGCACCAACGGACGACCGGCACGGGCCATCTCCTCGGCTGCCAACTCCAATACCGGCTCCAGAAGTCCAACTTGGGGATCTCGGATAGCAAATTGAGTGGTGTGCACTGCAACTGCCAACCCGCCGACCCCAGCCGCAATGTAATACCGGCTGAGCGCCCGCTGTCGACGCTCGTCCAATTTTCGACGCCGATTCAATGCCAGAGGATGAGCCGGGATGACCACCCCCTGCTGTAAAAGAGCCATGCCCGCCCCACTTGCCATCAGCCACCTCAGCCATCTTCTCAGGTTTTCGTCTTGTAAAGTGGCGGTCGTCACCGCCATCGCACAAGCCGCTGGATGAAGATTCGGCTTGCCCGCTGGTC
>REEF01000955.1 GCA_007695205.1 Planctomycetaceae bacterium | reverse complement strand
CCCAACCTACAAAGATGCGCGCACCGTGCACGCATCCTACAGGTGAAGACTCTAAGTCGTCACGGCGACCTGAGGTTCGGCTTCCAGATGCTGACGCTGGTAGTGGCCGCTGCCCGCAACGATCGAACGTTGCCAATTCACTGCCAGCATCAGGCTGTTGATACCCGAGCCGATGCCTAGCAGAGCGATGTTCTCGTCGCGTCGGACATGGCCACACTCCAAGCCGATCGCCATGGTGATCGGCAAGGCCACCGATCCGGTGTTGCCCAGCCAAGGGAATGTGGCGAAGTCGATTCCGGTCGAGATGCCCAGTGAATTCAGCATTAGTTTGCGGTGCGTGCTGCCCACCTGATGGCAGAATGTCTTGTCGATGTCTTCCAGTTCCCAGCGAGCGTTGGCCAGGAAACGTCCGAACGTCGCCACTCCCGTAGCGATCCCCTGCTGCATAAGCTGTTCGGAATCGGTCTGCATCAACGGTTGCATGCCCGTACCAATCGCCTCGTCGCGATCGCTTTGGCACAACTGGTGATGATCCGTGCTGGCGCGTACGCCGGCGGCCAGCAGACGATTGCCGGTCCGGCTGAGTTCGCGGTCGGTCAACAGCACCGCACAACTGCCGGATCCGATCGTCAGCGAAGCCACCGCATACTTGACTTGTTTTCGAGTGAGTGTCTGACTGGCGTTCAAGGACGCGATCGTGGTTTCGACCAGCGGTCGGCCGTTTTCGGTACCGACCACCAATGCCGCCCGAATTTGGCCGAGTTCGATCATGTTGGCCGCCTGCAGCATGCCGTTGATCATGCCCAAACATGCGTTGGACACATCGTAGATCATGCAATCTGGCGACAATCCCAACGCGTGATGCACTCGACAAGCCGTCGCCGGTTCCAAGTAATCTCGGCAGACAGAACCATGGATCAGCGCGCCCACCGCGTCGAGATCGATGTCGGCAGCCGCCAAGGCGTGCCGCGCACTGCGGATGCTGTGATCGCTGGGCAGCGAATCCTGCGACCAAAATCGACGCTGCCGGATACCGGTCATCAGCTCCAAACGCCCCTCGGGCAACCGCAAACGTCGGTACAGCGGCTCTAATCGACGTTCGATCTCCTCGCTGGTGACGATCTGGTCCGGCAGTGTGTAGCCAAATGACTCGATGCAAACGTTGTTGTAGTGCATGCAGACCTGAATGAACGCAAGGAATAAATAAAGAACAAAGATGGCCGCCTTGATGAAATGCCATCCCGTCGGACCAAACAGCGAGCGGAGTCCCCGCACCTGCAGATCAAAGTAATGGAAGATCGACCATTCGTAAAGGCACCAAGCGACCGTCGAATCAAAGTACGCCATTTCAGGGAAGCATTGTCAACCCTAATAAGGTGCCCCTGGAGGCCTGACGAGCATGGCCCAGCAGGACCGGGTGTCATGATCGGGTTGTTTTGGTATTCTTAGACGTATTGCCAAGGAGGTTTACTGATGAAATCGAGAGTTTACCCATTCGTTCATTTCGGCCTGTTGCTCAGCCTGTTGGTCGGTTGTTCCGACCCAACCCCGCAGCCGACTGGTCCACCGACAACGCCCGCTCCCGCTTTGGAGCCGTTGACCACAACCGAAGAGGATCCGGAAACGACGATCCCGGAAGATCCACAGACGATGCTGGAGGAATCTCCGGAAGTGACGCCGCCCGAGCCAGCGTTGCCTCCCGAAAAAGCCACCTCACCGGAAACAGCGGTCCGCCAGCACGACCCGGCACCTCAACCCACCACGCCGTCAGAACCCGTCGATCTCCCGGACTCGGAAACGCCGTATTGGCCCCGTTTTCACGGACCGACCGGCGACAATCTTTCCACGGACACGGGGCTGATGAAGCAATGGCCCGACGAGGGACCGCCGTTGGATTGGACCGCCGAAGGGATCGGAAATGGTTACTCAAGCGTCACCCTGGCTCATGGATTGATCTACACGGCGGGCAATCTGGACGGCAAGACGATGATCTCGGCGATCGATCTGGACGGTCAGGTTCGTTGGCAGGTGGAAAACGGCGAGGCTTGGGCAACGGCCTATCCCGGGACTCGCGGCACCCCGACGATCGACGGCGATCGGCTGTATCATCAGAGCCCGCTGGGCAATCTGATTTGCATCGTCGCGACGACGGGCGAGCCGGTGTGGGCCATGAATACGCTGGAGGCGTTCGATGCCGAGAACATCGAATGGGCGTTGGCCGAATCGCTGCTGATCGATGGCGACCATGTCATCACGTCCCCGGGCGGAAAGCTGGCCAGTATGGCAGCGTTGAACAAGAATACGGGCGAGATCGTCTGGATCACCGAACCCACGGGTGACCAGGCCGGTTACGGTTCGCCGATCCTGGTGGAATACGAAGGGTTGCGGATCATTGTGACCATGACCGCCAATGCAGTGATCGGGGTGGACGCAGACACAGGACGTTTGCTGTTCCGGGATCCTTACGAGACCCAGTACGAAGTAAACGCGTTCATGCCTTTGTTTCGCGATGGTCGCGTGTTCGTCAGCACCGGTTACGGCGGTACGGGCTCGCGGCTGCTGCAACTGGAGGTCAGCGGACCCACGGTATCGGTCCAGCATGTCTGGGAATCGGACGAACTGGATAGTCAACACGGTGGCGTCATCCTGGTCGACGGATACCTGTACGGTTCGGCTCACCAGTTCAGCGGAGCTCGATGGATCTGCCTGGACTGGGAAACGGGCCAGATGCAATGGCGCGAGCGGGGTGTCGGCCGCGGGTCGCTCACCTACGCCGACGGGATGCTCTACCTGTTCAGCGAACGCAGTCGAGTCGGCTTGGCCCGGGCGACTCCGGATGAGTTCGAGTTGATCAGCGAATTCCGGCTGCCGCCCGGCGGGCAGGGCGCAAGCTGGGCTCATCCTGTGGTGATTGGTGGGCGGCTGTACTTGCGTTACGACGATCGGCTGCTGGCTTATCGGGTGCGAGCCCAGGACTGATCGGCTTTCAAGGAACTTCACGATGCGTTGGCTCCTGACCATGGCCATCCTTGTGTCGGCGGTTCAGGCCGCTGGCGCCGACGACCTGCCGATCGACGTTTACGACTTGACGGGGGCGTTGCAGTTTGATGCGACGAATCCCACGGAAACCGCGCGCGTTTGGGACCACGTTCATGCGACCGCGACGCTGCAAGGAATTGTCAATCGCGATGCGCCGCGTCTGTACGTGCGGTTTGTTCGAGCTGGGGGGCGCAACGTCGACGATCATTGGCTGGACCGGCTCAGCGAACCAGGCCAGTGGCTGGATGGACGCTCGCGTCGGGCAATTCCCAGCATCGAAGAACTGGTCAACCAACACCGCCAACATATTCGAGGCGTGGTGCTGTACGATCCGGCCGTTCCGGCCACCAGCAATGTGGCGTCGACGATCGCGGGCGCCGAAGATCTGATCGCGGTCCGCTATGACCCCGCGCCGGACAGCATGTACCATCGTTTGGTGCTGAGCGGACCGCAGTTGCCCGTTGTCCGACGACTGCTGCAAGAGGATGGTTCGTCGCTGTTTACCGGTCGCGGGACGATTCCTGGGACCGACCAGCCTTCGACCGGAAGCGCCAAGTGCGATGCGTACCGATGGATGCAAGCTCACTATCTGGATACGGGTAAAGTCGACTCGGCGTACGCCGCCTACTACTTGGACGCCTACTGGATCGATCGGGGCGTCCGTGTGCTGGCGGCGCCGAACCAGCACACCTTGACCAATCACGACTTCTTTGTGGCGCGTCGCGGCTGGTTCTTCGATCTGCACGTCTGGCCGGACGAATCGCCGATCGACGATCCCGATCAGCCGCATGGTACGGATCTGCGAACACTCGAAGCGTTACTTCGAAGCGCCTGGGACCAGGCGGGGCGCGACCGGATGATCCACATCGGCGGGTTCACGCCTTGGGCTTACAAGTACACCGATCATCCCGGCGCCGGCGGCAAACATCCGCCGGTCCCCACCGAATGGGAATACGCGCGGATCGTCAGCGCTTACAACGCCTTGATGGACGCCGACGCCATTGGGTTGGCCGCCATGGCCAATGCTTCGTTCTGGATGCACTTTCCGTTGAAGCCCAGTTATCCGCAGCCCTGGGTTTCGCACGATCAGTTGCGGCAACGCGGGTACCTAACGGAAGACGGTCGCGTCGATTTTCGGGGGCGCAAGTTCATCCTGTTCTACGTGGGCGATTGGGATTCGGCAGCGTGGGTCCAACAGCAGATGCCCGTGGTTTGGGACCATCCGGACCGCGGCAAGATCCCCCTGATGTGGTCGATCAGCCCCATCCTCGAGCGCCGGGCGCCTCACGTATTGGACTATTTGAGACGAACGGCCAGCCCCAACGACTACTTTGCGTCTGCCAATAACGGGGCCGGTTATCTGAATCCGGGGATGTTGCAGGAACCGCGCGTATCAGGGCTGCCCTGTGGGCTGGACCTGTGGGCACGTCACTGCCAACCGCTGTACGACCGGTGGGGGCTGACGGTTACGGGCTTTGTGATCGACGGGTTCGCGCCGGGCTTGAACGATCTTGGGCTGGACGCTTACTCGCGGTTCAGCCCGAACGGGATCGTGCCCCAGAAGGTTCCGCCGTCGCTGCTGCACGGCAAGATGCCCGTGATGCGAGCCGACTATGACTTAGGCGATTCCGCGTCCAAGGCGGCCGCCACGGTTGCCGAGCGAGTTCGGGTGCGGCAGTTGCCATTCAGTTGGTTTCGCGCCATCCTGAAGACCCCCGCTTGGTATGTGCAGGTCTACGAAACAGCTCGATCCATCGATCCGGACATCCATCTGCTGGATGCCCCGACGTTCTTCGAGCTGTATCGCATCTTCTTGCAAAACCACCCGGAAGCGGCCGCCGGCCAGGTTCCGCTGACCAAGCCATAGCGGCCTCGCAGAAATCACTTGAACAAACGGTAGCAGGCACTCTCCGTGTGCCGTGCGCAGGTTACGGCACACCTCGTGGTAGCAGGCACACTCCGTGTGCCGTCCGCTGGTCAGGGCACAGGGAGACAGGTTACGGCACACGGAGTGTGCCTACTACTTTGGAACCATT
>REEF01000381.1 GCA_007695205.1 Planctomycetaceae bacterium | reverse complement strand
CGAACGATCCGCTCCCGGCACGGACACCAGATCTCAAGGCTACCCAGCCCGACGCTGCAAGATCGCACAAACGTCTGGGGGCACGCGACGGCGGTCCCAAACCTTCCTACTTCAAACCGCACGCAAGCCGCCGCTCGCGTGGATCCCGCTGTTCAAGTAAGCACCGTTCGAGAAATAACTGACGCACTTTCGACCCCCTCACCTGCCCTCTGACCGGAGGGGCGAGGGGACATCGGACAGTTATTTCTCGAACGGTGCTAAGCCGTTGGCGCGGCGGATTGGCGCGGGACGGCCGATTCGGGCGCTGTTGGGTCACAGATTTCGGTCTGGGGCGAGCTTTGGACTCCGAGCGCAGCAACGTTGCTCATGGTGTCCTTACGCTTTTTGATATCCGTTCGCCGATCGCTTTATCGATGTTACGCTAATATTCGAGCGCACGCTCCAGGACCGGTTCTGTCACGCCGTCCTTCAGATGCTCGACCACGTTGGACACCAGGCGGTCGCGCTGGGCGTCATCCATGACCTCTCGCACCAAGGCGCCGGCTTGTCGCCAATCGTCATCGTCCTTGCGCTTGGTGTAAGCCGCACGGATAAACTCGCCGCTGGCATTCCAAATGGCCTGTTAACGCCCAGGCGAGCCCGGTGAGCATCGCCGTAGGCAATCAGGCGAGCCAAGAGCATCTTGTCCGGACTTGGACCGATTCCGGGGACGAGATTATTCGGCTCGAAGGCCGCCTGTTCGATCTCCGTGTGGAAATCGGTAGGACTCCGGTTCAGCGGGACACCGCATCTGCGTTTGCCATCGTAGCGGCCACAGCGTCTTGCAAAGCGCTGGTGATTCGCTCGGACACCTCTTCATCGTCTCCGTTTTCCATCACGGCGCGCATCACTGGGCGGATATCCAGCGGCTGACCAAACGTCACTCGGATCGTCCGCGGTCGCGGCAACAAACGGCCTGGCGGAAGGGCTTCATGGGTACCTTCGACCACCGTGGGCACGACTAGCGTCGGGTGGTGTTCCAGAAGCACACCGATCCCGGAACGGAACGGTTGGAGCTTGCCATTCGGGGACCGTTGGCCTTCCGGAAACCAAACCAGATCGTGGTCGCGGGTGATGACGCCCGCACCAAACGCCAGACTGGACATGACGCCGCGCTGCGGGTCGATCGGCACGACGTGGGTCAGTCTGCTGAGCAGCCGCATGAAAACGTTGGCGAACATGGTTCCGGTCCAACCGCCCCAGTACGTCCGGCGGAGTCGCTGCCAGGGAAGTGCCGCGGCGATGGCGGGTGCATCCAGATAGCTGGCGTGATTTGGGGCGATGACGATCGGCGCATCGGGCATCCGCTCCGCCCCCTCCACTCGCAGCCGGAACACCAGCCGCATCAGCCAGCGATTGCAGGCGAAGATGCTGCGGGCCAACAGGGCGGCGAGCCGACCGTGCGGCTGCAAATAACGCCGTTGATCTTCGCTGAGCGCTGCTTCGGGATCGTCCAGCCGAAAGATCTGGTCGACCGGTTTGTCTGCTGCCGATGCTTCACTGACTTCTGCCAGCAGATCGCGTACGGTTTCGATCCGACCGATCGCTTCTTCATCGATTTCGACGCTGGCCTGCCGGCGGATGGCCAGCGAAAGATTCATCCACTCCAACGAATCGATTTCCAGGTCCAACTGCAGGTTGGTGTCGGGGGTCAAGCGACGATCGGCATATTTCTGGCTGAGCAGCTTCCATGTTTTCCGTGCCGCCGGATCGTCCAGCAGCGCTTGGTCCTCACTGTTCATTTCCTCGATGGTAACGGGCGATGCATCCTGTTCGTCCCCATCCGCATCTTCGGCCCCCTGTTCGAATCGCTCGCGCAGCTTGTGTCGTTGAATTTTGCCGAGTCGTGTCCGTGGCAGCGACTCGCGTGTCAAGCGGAATTGGGCCAGCCGTTGGTAGGAAGGTAGATCGCGGCTCTGCGTTTCCACCGCCCGCTCGATCTCTCGTTTCAAATCGTCGCCGCTGGCTTGACTGGTTTCCGGCACGATCAACGCGACCAGTCGTCCGTCCTGGCCAAGCACGCCGATCTCTCGGATGGCCGAGTGTTTGGCATAGGCGTTTTCCACGTCGTCGGGTTGTACGTTCTCGCCGCTTTCGGTTACGATCATCGTTCCCTTGCGGCCGGTGAGGTAGAGAAAACCGTCGTCGTCCACAAACCCCAAGTCTCCGGTGTGGAACCAACCGTCGTCCGTCAGCACTTGGTCGGTCTTGTCGGGCAGATTGCGGTATCCGCCAAAGACACTGGGGCCGCGGGCCAGGATTTCGCCTGGTGATCGGTCGGTGCCCGGATCGCCGTCCACATCGTCGCCGTGCTGGATCCGCAACTCGACATGCTCGATGGCGCGCCCCACGCTGCCGATTTTGGCTTTGCCGGGCGGGTTGATTGTCAGCAGCGGCGACGTCTCGGTCAATCCGTATCCGATCGTCACCTGCCAACCGAGCGCCTCCAACTTCCACGCCAATTCATCGTCCAGCGGCGAACCACCCGAGGACACAACACGCAGGCGAGGCCCGAACTGTTGATGAAGGGGTCGCAGCAGCCATTTTCCCGCTCGAATCCCCATTCGTCGCCGCAGGCAGGAACTGATACCCATCGCCAGACGAAAGCAGGCCTTGGCAATCCGGCCGCTCGATTCGACCTTTCCCATGATTCCGTCGACCAGTGCGCGGTACAAGCGCGGGACACCGATCACGATCGTGACACCGCCCTCGTTCAGCGCGCGAACCATCTGGGGACCGGTCAGCGAATACGGCAGCACGATCGACAAACCAAGCGCCAGCGGCGTCAACAGTCCAACAACCAGCGGGTAAACATGGTGCAGCGGCAATGGCAACAGCAAGCAGTCGCCGTCGTTGACCAGATCAGCATTCAGCAAGACGTCCAACTGGATCGCAACGTTCTGGTGCGTCAGCGGGACCCCCTTGGGCGGCCCTGTCGTACCCGACGTATAGAACAACACGGCCTCGTCCTCCGGCGAGGCTTCTGGCAACTGGGTCGGTGCATCCGCCAATACGTGCTGCCAACTCTGCGGACTCTGCCGATCATCGAGCAGGAAGATATCGGGAGGCTGATCGAGTCCCAGTTTATCGAGTCGAGCGGCCTGTTTCGCGTTCGTCAGAATCCACCGGGGCCGGCTGTCATCCAGCACGTGAAGCAGCGCGTCGTCGTCGAACTGGATGTCCAACGGTACGGGAGTCGCGCCCGAGCGAATGATTCCTAAAAAGGCGGCGATCCATTCCAGGCTGCTGGGTGCAAGCAAAGCCAATCGGTCACCGCGTCCGATCTCGCGTTCGATCAGGCCCGTCGCAAACCGACGACTTAGGGCATCGAGTTCTGCGTACGACGTTCGTTGCGCACCATCCTTGTCGAAAGCGATCAGCGCGGTGTGCTCGCCATACCGGCCCAAGGCCTCGAGCCAGTGTGCCAGGCTACGCGATTCCGAACTCGTTTCGATAGCATGTTCCGACTTCATGATGAAACCACGTTGATCGGTTGTCCTTCCGCGAAAGCTCGGATGTTCGCTAAGGTGGTATCCAGGATTCGCGCTGCCGCTTCGCGCGTATTAAAAGCGCTGTGCGGTGTCACGACGACGTTACGCATGTGGACCAGGACATGATTGGCCAGCAAGGTCGTCAGATCATGCCGCTGTTCGTATACCGAGCGCATCAATTCGGCCTCTTCGCGAATCACCGGCTCGTCCGGTAAGACGTCCAAGCCCGCGGCCGACAATTTCTGTTCAGCCAGCGCCCGAACCAAGGCGGTGGTATCGACCACATCGCCCCGCGCCGTATTGATCAGGACCGCCCCACGCTTCATCTTCTCGAATTCGTTGTGCGAAATGAGATGACGGGTCTTCTCGTTCGCCGGAACATGAAGACTAATGATGTCCGATTCTTCCAGCAGTTTTTCCATGCTCACATAGCGAAACCCCAGCTCTTCCGCCGCCTGTTCGTCCGGTTGGATGTCAAAAGCCAGCACATGCATGCCAAATCCTTTGGCGATCCGGATCGTATCCCGGCCGATACCGCCGGTACCAACGATCCCCAGTGTCTTGTCCATCAGATCAAAGCCTTGCAGTCCTTTCGGCGAAAAATCCCCCTTGCGTGTGCGGTCGATGGCTTCTTCCAGTTTGTGACTGATGGTCAGTAACAAACCAAACACATGTTCGGCCACCGTGTTACTGCCATACGTGGGTACATGGCAAACCGTAATGTCCCGCTCGTCGCACAGATCCATCTGGATGTGATCGAAGCCGGTCGAGCGAGTGGCGATCAGCTTGAGATTGCTCAGTTGCTCGAGCACTCGATCGTTGAATGTCGAGAAGATGAAGCCCGAGACCACTTCGGCATCGCCGTGGTCGGCTGCATTGTCTGGTGTGAGCGGCTCGGCCACAAATCGCAATTCGTGTACATCCGCCAAAGGTTCAAAACTTTCGCGTTCCCAGACTTCCACGTCGAATAACGAGATTTTCATGTCAACACTCTGATCGCAGGTTTATCGAGTTCATCCTTCACGTTCATCTTGTTCTCTATTCTTTGGAAGCTTCGTCAGCGACACCGGTCGTGTCGCGTGGATCTTGTTCGGGAGCCGAGGCCATTCCAGCCGGCTGACCGCCGGAAAACTCCAACTCTTCCAGAACACATTTGAGAACCAGGTTTTCGGTCGCCCCCGAAATCTCGTTGACGGGTACCCGAACGGTTTGGGTACCAAACCACGGCCGCTTCAGTTTCAGATCCTCGAGTGCCGCCCGGTTCAGTTTGACCTCCAAGCTCTGGCACTGCCACGTTTCAATGTCGATATACAGATCGGTCACCGCCCCAATCTCCCGTCCGTGTTGGCCGATGATCGCGATGCCCTTCAAGCTCATTACCTTTGAATGGCCCATTTTCACCGTCTCCTTCAATGAGTTGTTTAAGTGCGTACGATCGGAAGGTGCACACTCCGTGCCAAATGTGAGAGAAAAGGGGTCGGGAGTCGTTTTAGGCCGACGATGAACCACAAGGAAATCCGCTTAACCGAAAAAGACACCCCCCCCC
>REEF01000717.1 GCA_007695205.1 Planctomycetaceae bacterium | reverse complement strand
GTACGTGGCATCTTCACCACGACTACAATTTCACCGGGTCGGTGGTTGAGACAGTATTCCAGTCGTTACGCCATTCATGCAGGTCGGAACTTACCCGACAAGGAATTTCGCTACCTTAGGACCGTCATAGTTACGGCCGCCGTTTACCGGGGCTTCGGTTGCGAGCTTCGCTCCGAAGAGCTAACCCTCTTCCTTAACCTACCGGCACCGGGCAGGCGTCAGACTCTATACATCCTCTTGCGAGTTAGCAGAGTCCTGTGTTTTTGATAAACAGTCGCTGGAGCCGATTTTCTGTGGCCCCCCCGGGCTATTCACCCGCGGAGGCGCCCCTTATCGCGAACTTACGGGGCCATTTTGCAGAGTTCCTTAACCACCGTTCTCCCGAGCGCCTTAGACTTCTCATCTCGCCTACCTGTGTCAGTTTTAGTACGGTCGCTGCGCTTCAACGCTTAGAAGCTTTTCTTGGACGTCCTTCCAACAACTTCGCGAACAAGTCGCTCGAGTTTGCACCTTGACTATAGCGGGCGGATTTTCCAATCCCGCCATCTCAGTGCACCCTACAGACATTTCTATCCGTCTGATTGCTATCCGGACGCCGTCCCTCCATCGCTCCACGCAAGCGGCGCAGGAATATTAACCTGCTATCCATCGTCTACGCCTTTCGGCCTCGACTAAGGGACCGGCTAACCCTGGGCGGATTTACCTTCCCCAGGAAACCTTAGGCTTTCGGCGAGCAGGATTCTCACCTGCTTTATCGTTACTCATTCCGGCATAATCACCCGTACGCCCCGACACCGCTCCTTTCGGTACGGCTTGTATCTGACGTACGGCGCTCTCCTACCGCGCAGTTCATCCGAAGAATCACTGCACCCGCGGCTTCGGTGTCATGCTTACTCCCGTTCATTATCGGCGCAAGAATGCTCGACCAGTAAGCTGTTACGCACTTTTTAAATGGTGGCTGCTTCTAAGCCAACATCCTGGCTGTCTCAGCATTCTAACTTCCTTTGTGACTGAGCATGACTTAGGGACCTTAGCCGACGGTCTGGGTTGTTTCCCTCTCGACCACGGAGCTTATCCCCCGCGGACTGACTCCCGAGATAATCGTCCCGGTATTCGGAGTTTGGTTCAGTGGGGTACCCTGGAAGGGCCCCCATCCAATTCAGTATCTCTACCCCCGGGACGTAGTGGCTCGAGGCTAGCCCTAAAGCTATTTCGGAGAGAACGAGCTATCTCTGCGTTTGATTAGACTTTCACTCCTCCTCACAGGTCATCCCCTCGGTTTTCAACCCAAGTGGGTTCGGGCCTCCACGCAGTATAACCCGCGCTTCACCCTGCCCATGAGTAGATCACGCAGTTTCGCGTCTACCACCGCTGACAAAATCGCCCTATTCAGACTCGGTTTCCCTATGGCTCCGACCCGGAAGGTCTTAACCAAGCCAACGACGGTAACTCGCCGGATCATTATGCAAAAGGCACGCCGTCACACAGGCCCGAAGGCCACCGTGCTCCGACCGCTTGTAGGCACATGGTTTCAGGTTCACATTCCTCCCCTAGCAGGGGTTCTTCTCATCTTTCAGTCACCCTACTTAGTTCACTATCGGTCATTAGAGAGTATTTAGCCTTACGGGATGGTCCCCGTAGATTCAGTCGGGGTTTCACGTGCCCCGACCTACTCAGGTACCCTCCGGGAGGCAGCGATGCTTTCGCTTACGGGGCTGTCACCCTCTATGGCCGGCTATTCCAAGCCGTTCTGCTAGCATGCTACTTGGTAACTCCCATTTGGAAGGCCCTACAACCCCGCAGAGGAAAACCCCCGCGGTTTGGGCTGGTCCCCGTTCGCTCGCCGCTACTGAGGGAATCGATTTTCTTTCTTTTCCACCGGCTACTTAGATGTTTCAGTTCACCGGGTTTGCCTCCACACGCCTATGGATTCAGCGTAGGAACATTCGGGAATCCTGGGATCAACGCTCGTTTGTCAACTCCCCCAGGCTTATCGCAGACTTCCACGCCCTTCATCGCCTTCTAATACCGAGACATCCCCCATGCGCCCTTAATAGCTTGACCACAAATATCCACTGCTCGCAGACATTCGCGTCACCTTTGCAGGCATTGCGCTCTTTCTTTCATTCATTTCGCTCCACCGAAACCCAACCGTTGGCCGAGCCCCCGTGGAGCATTCATCCGAAGATGCCATCTACGCACGAAAAACCAAATTGTCAAAGATCAATCGCAGGCTCTTTTCGAGCCCCCGCTGGCCTTGCGACCAGAAGCGTCCCCGAAGGGAAAGGCAGAATCTAAAGATCTGGCGGCCGGTTGTCAACGGCCACCGAGCGTTTTTCTCGTTTTTTTTTCAAACCCGAGAAAAACCTCTCGCGACCGCTTGTTATCGGCAGTCTCGCAGCCAGTCTTTAACTGCTGCATGTCGATGATTCTATCGATGTGGCCAACGAAGGCAAGGGGCTGCCGAAAAATTTTTTGCAAAACCGGTCCGATGCGGTGCCAGCAACGTTTTACAGGCTGGCCAGCTCCCAACCCGTGCGGTACTGCTTGCGCACATAACTGTCCGCCCCCGGGGCGTTTTTCGCTTGCAACGCGGCCGCGTCCCACTCCAAGTGACTCCCAGCTCGATAAGCAACCACCCCCAAAAGAACGGTCTCGGTGAGCGCTCCAGAGTAATCGAAGTTGCAGGTGGTGGGCGATCCTGTCTTGCAGGCCCGGATCCACTCGTTCCAGTGCCCGATGGAATCGGGGATCGTCGTCTCCGGTGGCGAAAAATCGGCGAATTTCTCGGTCGGATACAGCAAATGCTGCCCATAGTCGGCCGCCAGGCTGCCTTTTTCCCCAACGAACAGGATACCCAGCCCCCAGCGGCTCAAAGGGCGGTCGTGTCGATCGAGCAGCGATTCCGTCGGGGGAAAATGAGCGCCGCCGTCCGACCAGTGCAGCTTCAAGGCCGAGCCGTCTTCGAGCGTGAAATCGTAGGTGGCTTTGACCCATTGCGGAGCCCCGTCGGGATCGACGGGTGGTCCTTCACAGGTGACGTGGTGCGGGAAGCCCAAACCCAACGCCCAGAAGGGCAAATCGACGATGTGGCAGGCCATGTCGCCGAAGGTTCCGGTGCCGTATTCCCAGAATCGTCGCCAGTTGCCGGGATGAATGTTCGGTGAATAGGGACGCTCGGGAGCGGGGCCCAGCCACAGATCCCAGTCCAGATTCGGGGGGGACGGGGTGTCGGATGCCGTGAATTTGCCGCCTCCCCAAGCCTTGTTGCACCAGCAGTAGACTTCGCTGACCTTGCCGATCGCTCCGCTTTGGATGATCTCGACCACGCGCCGATAGTTGTTGCCCGCGTGAATCTGGATGCCCATCTGAGTGGCGACGCCCGCCTGCCGCGCCATTTCGGCGATGATCCGCGCTTCTTCGACCGTGTGGGTCAAAGGTTTTTCGCAGTAAACATGCTTGCCCATCGCCAGGGCCAACGCCGTGGCCGGAGCGTGCGTGTGGTCGGCCGTCGACACGACCACGGCATCGATCTGCTGGGATCGCTGGTCCATCATCTGTCGAAAGTCACGGTGCCTGGTCGCGTCGGGGTAGGCTTGAGCGGCTCGATCCAAGTAGTTCGAGTCGACATCGCACAAGGCCACCATGTTCTGGCTCTTGAGTTCCTGGACGTTGTGCCAGCCTTTGTTGCCGCAGCCGACGATGGCCAAATTGAGTTTTTCGTTGGGCGAGTTGGACTCTTGGGCAGCACTGGGATGAATGAAGTATCCCGAGGCCATGGCCCCTGCAGCCAGCGAACTGCCGACGAATTGACGTCGCGTTACCCGATGATTCATCAGACGATTCCTTCGAATAGGTTTTTTCAAAACAGAACAGTGTTAGTTTGGACCAGCGAAACGGGAAATGCAAGTCTTTCGATAGCGACCGTCCGCAGCGCCGGTTGAATTCCCGCACCGGTTCTGCCAGACTGCCAGACTTGCAACTGCCAGACTGCCACGACGGCGAGCGTTCGATCGATGATTGCTCGGACGCTTCCCAAGCAAGACCCGAACCGCAGGAATCGAACCATGACAAACGTTCCGTTACGATTGCTGATTCTGGGGGCTCATCCGGATGACGCTGAATATCATGCCGGTGGGCTGGCAACGATTTATCGCCACCTGGGACATACGGTACGGATGGTGTCGATGACCAACGGCCAGGCCGGGCACTTCGAACGCCCCCCGGAACAGTTGGCTGCGCTGCGTCGCGCCGAAGCAGCGGCGGCGGGCGCAGTGATCGGTGCCGAATATGTTACGTGGGATATTCCGGACGGGGAATTGATGCCCGATCTGGAGACGCGTCACCGAGTGATCCGTGAAATCCGTCGTTTCGCGCCCGATCTGGTGCTGACGCATCGCCCGTACGACTATCATCCCGACCATCGGGCGGCAGGCCAGGCGGTCCAGGATGCGACGTACCTGGTGACGGTACCGAACGTGTTGCGCGATGACCCGCCCGCGCTACGTCGGGATCCCGTGGTGGCCTACATGCCCGATCTGTTTACCAAGCCGTGTCCGCTGGACGTCGATATCGTGCTGGATATCACCGATCAGATCGATACGATCGTCAGGATGCTGGCCTGTCACCAGACCCAAGTCTTCGAATGGCTCGCCTTCCAGGAAGGTCTGATCCAGCAGGTACCGGCAGATCCGCAGCCGCGATTGCAATGGTTGCGAGCCTGGTTTCGGCAGCACTCGCTGCCCAGGGCGGATCGGTTTCGCAACGAGTTGATCGACGCGTTCGGCGAGCGACAAGGTCGAGCGATCGAATTTTGCGAGGTGTACGAGTTGAGCGAGTACGCAGCGTCGGCGAATCTGTCGACTCGGCAGCGTCTGTTCCCGGGCGCCGTTTGCCGCCCGCCTCGCTCTTCCGCAGCGGCCACGCCTGCCCATTGGATTCCACTGACCGATCACGCGTCCTGACGGGGAAGGGGCGGTTGAACGGTAGCCATCGCCCGCCGTCCGCGACGGGATGGACGTTGGATTGCCCACGTCGAACATCGCCAGCATCAACGTGGTCGAAATCCCCCGATAACG
>REEF01000727.1 GCA_007695205.1 Planctomycetaceae bacterium | reverse complement strand
AACGATGGCCGATTCGATCCGATTGGTTCACGGTGACGATGGCCAGACGATCGGGCCGGGATCCGAAGCGGCACTCAGCCAGTGGCTCCAGACATTGGTCGGCGACGCAACGCTGCAGCCGACGGGCCCCGCGCCGCAGGCGGCCGATCGGCCGTTCGATGTCGACGGTCGGCAACAACGTCAGGTGCGGCAGATGGAAGACCACACGCAACGGCTGATGGAGATGAGTCCTTTCGCCCGCGCCGATTTCTTCTGGAAGCCCGTGCGCCAGCGAGCGGGAAAGCAGACCGATCCATCCCCTCCGCAGCGGTGGGACGAGGCCGTGCAGCCGATGCGCGAGTATTTTCATGATCGGGTGATCGGTCGTTTGCCCGAGCCTTCGATGCCCTTCGGAGCGCGTACCCGCAAGATCCGGGACCAGCAGCGGTGGACCGGTTATCTGGTCGTGCTGGACGTGTGGCCCGACGTGATCTCGTGGGGCTATCTGTTGGTTCCCAAGGATCTGGATTGGGAGGGCGGCGAGCGGCGTCCGGTAGTCGTCTGCCAACACGGACTCGGGGGACTGCCGGAATCCACGATCGATCCGGAAAGCCGAGCGTATCGCGCCTATGCAGCGAAATTGGCCGAGCAAGGATTCATCGTCTATTCGCCGTACAATCCCAACGCGGTCCACGGCGGCGACCGGTTCCGCGTATTGCAGCGGATGGCCAATCCGACCGGCTGTTCCATCTTTTCGATCATCATCGGCCAGCATCAGCGCATCTTGCAATGGTTGGCCCAGTTGCCCATGGTCGATCCGGATCGCATCGCCTTGTACGGACTGTCCTACGGTGGCAAGACCGCGATGCGAGTTCCGGCGGTACTGGACGGTTACGCGCTATCGATCTGCTCGGGAGATTTCAATGAATGGATTCGCAAGATCGTCACCCCGTACGCCACCACCGGCGTCGCAGCCGATTCGCAGCGGTTCAGCAGCTACATGTTCACGGCAGAGTACGAGATCATGGAATTCGATCTGGGCCATACGTTCAACTATGCCGAGATGGCTGCGATGATCGCCCCACGACCGTTCATGGTCGAGCGGGGCCACCGCGACCTGGTCGCCTCGGATGAATGGGCGGCCTTCGAATATGCCGCCGTACGCCGCCACTACGCCGACCTGGGAATCCCCGAACGCACCGAGATCGAATTCTTCGACGATGGACATGTGATCCATGCTCAGGGAACCGTCCGCTTCCTGCAACGCCACCTGAACTGGCCGAAGGAAGGCCCAACCCCATAGTCCACCGGCAACGACCGTGAACCGACGGTCTATGTTTTCGTGACGTGGAGTGGCGATCATGCCCCCAGGCATGTTCACGTGTAAGAGCAAAAAGTCATGGCGAATCGGCCTCACGCCGCCTGTCGGTTGCATCGATAACGCAACTGGCTGGGCAGATTGGCCAGATGCCCCAAGCATAAATCGGTCCGGAAGTTTCCCAGGCAGTTTACAGCAATGGGGATCAATCCGCAGCGACGTGCCGCGTACAAGTGCCTGGGCTTGCTGCTGATCAAAGCGACTTTTTCGGCTGCCAGGCCTCGTTGTTGGACCAGTTGCTGGTAAAACGAAGTGTCCAGCAGCGAGCATCCGTGATCGCCGGCAGAGATCGCTTGATGGAAATAGGACGCCAGCGACAGAACGCGAAGCCGTCGCCCAAGCTGCTCGCTGGTCGAACAAGCACCGACGACCGCATCGATGGGGATCTGCAGTTGGGACAAATCGCGGAGTGTGGCCTCGACACCGGGGAACGGCAGCAGGGTGGACTCCCACTGCTTCCGCTGGGCGGTTGCTGCGGCCTGGACCTCGTCGCAACAACTGTCGGTCAGCCCCAATCGATTCAGGCATTGGCGAAGCGACGTCCAGAAAGTCTGTTCGTCGCACTTGCCAAAGCAAAGATACTGCGACTCCCAGTCTTCCCAAAGCACATCATGACGAATGCGAACGCCGGCATGGCTTAGCACCTGAACCAGCCAGCGCCACCAGCAGGTATCGTCGTAGATGACTCCGCCGACGTCCAAGACCAAGGCTTCGATCGACGGCAGATCGGGAACCGGAGCCTGGCAGACGATCTTGGGCAACGGCACGAAGGAGCCGCGCGGGGCGGGTGGGTCAGGATGTTTGCGGTGTGCGAGTATCCGTTCCAGAATCATCGCAAAGACTCCTTTCTTTGGATGAAGGACAGAGCTTTTTTCGGTGGTTCAGACCATCTGCACTTCACGGTTCAGCGCTGCCATGCGCTCGCGAATCGCAGGTTGCTCGTCCAACAGGTGGGCAATCCGTTGCCAATCTAGGTTTTCCGGTCCAAGAGCATCCAAGATCAACTGAGCGTGCTCCCAATCCTCCTCGACTTTCAGCGACAATCGCAGGTCGTTGCGATCCAGCGGTTTGGGAACCGGCAGCAACCGCAACTGAAAAATATCGGGACGCGAGTAGATAAAACGCGTCAAATGGGAACGTTCGGCTATCTGGGTAGCTTTCTGGTCAGCTAGCAAGACCGCTTCGGCGCGGCACCATTCAGCCAGAACGCCCAGTTGAGCCAGAAGTGCCGACCCTCCTCGTGCGGAACAATACCCCATGTAATCACAGCAACCATACGATTCGGCTCGGGAAACCAATCGATCGATCATTGTCGGGTCGATGAAGGGATTCTCCAGATCGACTCGAACGACCGCCGAAGGTTGGTAATGGCGAACGGCTGCTGCCAGACGCGTGACCGAATCATGTTCGGGATCACTGACAAACACGGACAGATCGGCAGGCAGCGAGTTGGTCAACTGCTGGGCATGCTCGGTATCTGCCACGACCGCGACATGATCCAGCAACAAAGCTTCTGTCATCCGGCGGGTCACCCATTCCAGGAGCGTTTGTCCTGCGAAGCGGCGAACCGCAACTCTGTGCTCCCCTCCGTTGGGGGATGAATTCTTCGAGGGTACCTCGACGATGCCCAGATTTCTTAACATCGCGCCGCCTCCGGTTGCAGTCAAGAGAGGAGTCACTTCCAGCGACAATTCTCATAATTTATCCGTAAACCCCCTTCGGCGTCAAGCGTATCTGGAAAAATTCGGGCGTCATGGGTGTTCGCAGAACGGCCTTGCCACCGCCAGTCATTTTCCAGTAAGCTCCGCACGCCTGGATGTCCAGTCTGTCGGGTCGCAACGCGGCTCGATGTCAGGCCGGTTTTCGCTGGGAGTTTTCAGGTGATTTGCGTTGGATTTTTTGCCCTTTACGTAGAAGGGCGACTTCGGCACAATACCGCTCGCTCCATTCGTGGGCGGCCCGTTTGCCGGGGTTCCTCTGGTGCGGCGATTCCTGGGCGAATCGTCGTGGGTCATGGAAGACGTTCTGTTTAGCAAGGAGTGCTTGACGTGAGAACGACGATCTGCACCGCCACGATCGTGGCAATTCTGTTTTCCCTGGGACTTGCGGCTCCGCCGGCCAACGCCCAGACGGGCACCAACGTGGCCGTGATTGACATCCCCTACATCTTCAAGAACTTCACTCGCTTCACCCAAGCGATCGATGACATCAAGAAGGACATCGACGAATACAAGAATGTGGTGACGAGCCAGCAGGAACAACTGCGTGTAGAGGCTCAGAAGATGGAACTCTACAAGCCGGGTACGAAGGAGTATCGTGATCAGGAGGAGAAGATCACGCAGATGCGCATCCAGTTCCAGCTTGAGAGCAACAAGCGTCAGAAGGAGTTCATGGAGCGGGAAGGCCAGGCGTACTATAATGCCTACCGCGAGGTCGAACGGGTGGTCGCCGAGTTCGCTCAGCGGAATCGGATCGGGTTGGTCCTGCGGTTCAGCGCCGAAGACATGAATCCGAATCAGCGTGATTCGATCATGCAGGGCATCAACCAGATCGTGGTTTATCAGGATCGGCTGAACATCACCGAGATGGTCCTGGAACAACTCAATCGCGGAACGCCCTCGGCCCGACAGGCACAACAGCCGACGATTCCTCCGCGGCCTCAGTACTGATCCTCAGGACGCCTTCTTCTTTTCTGGTGAGATTCCCGTGACCGGCTCCGCACGACTTCAACAAACGATCGGCTCGACAGCTCGAGTCACAGGCTTTGGATACTGGAGCGGGCTGGACGTCCAAGTCGAATTCCGTCCTGCTCCGGCTGATGTGGGCATCGTGTTTGTTCGCGGCGATCTTGAACCACCGCAGCGAATTCGCGCTTGCGTCCAGCACCGCATCGAAGTCCCTCGCCGCACGACGCTTGCAGTCGGCGGCGTTCGGGTGGAGATGGTCGAGCATATCATGGCATCGCTGGCGGGGCTGCGGATCGACAATTGTGAAGTCTGGGTGGACCAGCCCGAAATGCCCGGCTGCGACGGCTCCAGCCTGCCGTTCGTCCAGGCGTTGCTACGAGCGGGGATCGTCTCGCAGCCGGCGACACGTCACCCGCAGTTCGTCCAGCACCCGGTCCGGGTCGGAGACAGCGAGTGCTGGGTCGAAGCGCGTCCCCCGGCGATTGACGGATTGAGCCTGCAATGCATGATCGACTATGGTCCGTCCGGCCCGATCGGCAGGCAGGTCTTGCAGTTGCTGATCACGCCGGACTCGTTTCTCAGCGAGCTGGCGGCTGCCCGGACATTCCTGCTGGAACAAGAAGCGGCCTGGCTGCGCGGTCAGGGCCTGGGGTTGCGAGTGACCAGCCGTGATCTGCTGGTTTTCGATCAACAAGGGCCGGTGGACAACAGCCTGCGGTTTACCGACGAATGTGTCCGCCACAAAATGCTGGACCTGTTGGGTGACCTGGCCTTGGCCGGATGCGATCTGGTCGGCCATGTGACCGCGCACTGCAGCGGCCATCGGCTGAATGCTGCTTTGGTCGCCGCCCTGAACGTCCGGGCACACCCGTTCCCATGGAAAAGGACTGCCTAGCCGCAAGAAACGCACGGAGGCGTTTGGGCCATGACCATGAGGATTTCCGACAAGGCGCACGTCGATCGGCGCGCGGAACTGGACGACGATGTGGAAATCGGTCCGTTCTGCGTGGTGGGCCCCGAGGTGACGATCGGCCGTGGAACCCGATTGCTGAACCATGTCACTCTGACCGGTTGGGTGACGATCGGAGAATTCAATCAATTCTATCCGGGTGCGGTGATCGGCGCCGAACCGCAGGATCTCAGTTACCGCGGCAGCCGGACTCGCGTCCTGATCGGCGATCGCAATGTGATCCGGGAGTGCGTGACGGTAAATCGAGCCACGGAAAAAGAAGAGGGGATCACCGTGATCGGCAGTCGCTGTTTGCTGATGGCCTGCTGTCACGTCGCCCATGACTGCCACATCGCCGATGGGGTCGTCATCGCCAACGGTACCCTGCTGGCAGGCCACGTCCGCATCCATCAGCATGCGGCGTTGTCGGGAAGCGTCGGGGTCCATCACTTTACCACCGTAGGCAGCTACAGTTTTGTCGGCGGCATGACCCGCGTCCTGCATGATGTGCCTCCGTACATGCTGGTCGACGGCAACCCGGGCCGCCCCCGCTGTGTGAACGTCGTGGCGCTGAAACGTCACCACTTTTCCCACGAGTCCATTCAGGCGCTCAACGAAGCGTATCGTCTGGTCTATCGTGCCAAAGTTGGCTTGGATCACGCTCGGGAAATCCTGCGCAACGATGAAAAACTGCTCCCCCCCGTCAACCATTTTCTGAATTTCGTCCAAGAGCAGCAGGAGGGCCGACACGGTCGCGCGCGGCAGCGGCGCCGCGCCGCTTGAGGGCTCCGACTGCTCCTAGCAGGTGAAACCATGAACCATCGAAAACTGCGAGTCGGCGTGATCGGCGCCGGGCATCTAGGAACGATCCATACGCGATTGATCCAGACTATCGACGAGGTCCAATTGGTCGGTGTCACCGACCCCTCACCGGCCGCTCGACAACGGATCGCCAACGAATTGGAGGTCGCCGTGTTCGAGGACCATCGGCCGATGCTCGGTAAGATCGACGCCGCCATCCTGGCAGCACCAACCGACCATCATTACTGGATCGGGATGGAATTGGCCCAAGCCGGAATTCACCTGTTGGTGGAAAAGCCGTTGACGATGACCGTCGCCGAGGCCGACGCGTTGATCCGCGCCACCCGCGCTCGACAACTGGTCCTGCAGGTCGGGCATGTCGAACGGTTCAATCCGGCGTTCACGACCGCCGCAGCTCAACTGCAACGCCCCCGGTATATCGAAGCCGTTCGCGCCAGCGGATACACGGGCCGATCGATCGATGTCGGCGTGGTGCTGGATTTGATGATCCACGATATCGACCTGGTCCTGTCGCTGGTTCCCAGCCAGGTTATCAGCGTCGAAGCGCTGGGGACGGCCGTGTTGGGGCCTCACGAGGATTTGGCACATGCTCGATTGCGTTTCGCCAACGGCTGCATCGCGAATCTGAACGCCTCGCGAGTCAGCTATGAGAATCGCCGCCACATGCAGGTGTTTGCCGAAAACGCCTTTGCCAGCATCGATTTCGGCGCCGCCACGACCAAGATCGTCCGCCCCAGCCAGCAGGTTCGTCGCGGCGAAATCGACTTCCAAAGCCTATCACCCGAGCAGAAACAACACGTTCGGGAAAACTTTTTCACCGAAATCATGCCGATGGAAGCCCTGCAAGTCGAACGGCGAAACGCGATCCTGGACGAGCAGCACGATTTCGTGATCAGCATTCGTACCGGCCAGACTCCCCAAGTGACCGGTCAACAAGGCCGGCAGGCGCTGGCGATTGCCGAGCAAATTCTCCTCCAGATTGCCAGTCCAACCCTACCTGCCGCCGCGAGTGCCCCGCTGGACGCGCCGCACTGGAACGTAGCGGGCGATGCCCAGCCACAACGTCGCGCCGGTTGATCGATCGCATTGCCAGGTCGCCACACGGCCGTCGCCGAACTGGACGACGGCCCGTTGCTTATGACCGCCGCTAGTGCCGGGCGGAAGAAGCACCGTTGACCCAACCGCACAAATCGTTATAAACTGCGGTATTCTAAGACGTTGCGCCTTGCGCCCCACCTGCGCAAGATCGGCCGCGACGTCCGGAAACAGCCCCATAAGACTACCGCATAGGATCGGATAACGATATGGAAACCTTGGAACGTGTTTGGGAGATTATCAGCCTCTTCTTCGGAGGGGTGTTGAGGGGTTTCGAACGTACTATTACGTCGTTGTTCGGATCCTCCAACGCCCGCTACGTCAAGCGGTTGCAGCCGCGTGTCGAGGCGATCAACGCGCTGGAACCGAAGTACCGGGCGATGAGCGACAGCGAATTGCGTGAGCAGACGACTCGGTTCCGCGAGCGGCTGCGGGCGGGCGAGACGTTGGACGATCTGCTGACCGAAGCGTTTGCCGTGTGCCGCGAAGGGGGACGCCGGTTCTTGGGCTTGCGTCATTATGACGTGCAGCTTATCGGCGGAATCGTGCTGCATCGGGGTGCGATCGCCGAGATGATGACGGGCGAGGGCAAGACGCTGGTCGCAACGCTGGCCGCCTATTTGAATGCGTTGGAAGGCAAAGGCGTGCATGTCGTCACGGTCAACGACTACCTGGCCCGGCGAGACATGGAATGGATGGGCCCGCTGTACATGGGCCTGGGCTTGACCGTCGGAACGATCCAAAGCGACATGCCGGCGCTGGAACGCCAGCGAGCCTATGCATGCGATATCACCTACGGGACCAACAACGAATTCGGGTTCGATTATCTTCGCGACAACATGCGCCCGGCCGCGCGGGGCGATAACCGGTACCCGAAACAATACCAGCAGTCGCAAGGCCGCCTGAACTATGCGATTGTCGACGAAGTGGACAATATTTTGATCGACGAGGCGCGTACGCCGCTGATCATTTCGGGACCCGCCCATGAAGATGTGCGGAAGTACACCGAAGCGGACCGGATCGCACGCCAGCTTAAACGCGACATCCACTTCGTCGTCAACGAAAAAGATCACACGGCCCACATGACCGACCAGGGGATCCGCGAGGCCGAACGGTTGGCAGGGGTGGAAAGCTTCTACACGGCAGGCAATATGGATTGGCCTCACCTGCTGGATAACGCCCTGAAGGCTCACCATCTTTACCAGCGGGACGTACGCTACGTGATCAAAGAAGGCCGCGTGGTGATCGTCGACGAATTCACCGGGCGTTTGATGGAAGGGCGACAGTGGAGCGACGGGCTGCATCAGGCGGTCGAGGCGAAAGAAGGAGTCAAGGTCAAAGAAGAAACGCAGACGCTGGCGACGATTACCCTGCAAAACTTTTTCAAGTTGTACGACAAGATCTCCGGGATGACCGGAACGGCGATGACCGAGGCCAGCGAGTTTTGGAAGATCTACAAGCTGGAAGTCATCGCGATCCCACCCAACCGCAAGCTGCAGCGGATCGAGCACCCGGACGTGATCTATCGCGGCGAGCGCGAGAAATTCACAGCGGTTGCCGACGAGATCGAGCGGCTGAACCGGTGGGATGTCCTCCAGTTGGACGACGACAGCGAGGTCTATGGGACGCTGGTGAAAGAGACGGAGGACACGGTAGAGCTTCAACGCCAGGAGTCGCGCCGCAAGGAGTCGTTTTCACGCTCGAAAATCAAGGACATCCAGCAGAAAGGGCGGCCGATCCTGATCGGGACCGTCTCGATTGAAAAGAGCGAACGCTTGTCCGCCTTGTTGGATAAACGAGGCGTGAAGCACCAGGTGCTGAACGCCAAGCACCACAAACGTGAAGCCGAAATCATCGCCCAGGCCGGGCGTTTGGGCGCGGTGACCATCGCGACCAATATGGCCGGACGCGGCACGGATATCGTGTTGGGCGGCAACGCGGAAACCATGGCCTGGGCGCGACTGCAGGATACCTACCCGACCCGTCTGGATGTGCCGCGTGACGAGTGGGATAGCCTGGTGCGAGAAATCCAGCGAGAACAGAACATGGCGGTGGAAGGCGATCTGGTCAAGAAAGTCGGGGGCCTGCACGTGATCGGCACCGAACGACACGACGCGCGACGGATCGACCTGCAGCTTCGCGGACGATGCGGTCGTCAGGGCGATCCGGGCAGTAGCCGCTTCTACCTGTCGCTGGAAGACGACTTGATGCGAATCTTCGCCGGCGAATGGGTCCGCAAAATCCTCGAGTCGCTGGGCATGAAAGAAGGCGAAGCGATCGAGAGCCGCATGGTGACTCGACGGATCGAAGCGGCTCAGAAAAAGGTCGAAGAACGCCACTTCGAAGGACGCAAGCATCTGCTGGAATACGACGAGGTGATGGACGAGCAACGCAAGCGAGTCTACGGATACCGCCAGCGAATCCTGGACGGCGCCAACTGCCGCGATCTGATCATCCAAGCCATGCGGGAACAGATCGATCATCATTTGGGCGAGTACCTGCAGCGGAACTTCGGCGTCGAATCGTTTTGCAAGTGGGCCAGGAAGCGGCTGGCGGTCAACCTGGAAGCCCGAGATTTTCGCGGGATGGATTTCCAGCAGGCGGAATCGTTCGCGCGAGACGAAGCCGAACGCTTCGCCGAAACCCAGGTGCTGGACGCGATCGAAGAAAACCTGCCGGAATCGGAAGACGATGACTCGCCCGAAGAATGGAACTGGGTGGCTCTGACCAAATTCGTCAATACGCGCTGGGGCTTGAACCTTCGCGACCGCGACCTGAAAAAAGAAGGCCGCGAACAGGTCGCAGAGATGTTGATCGATCGGGCACGCCAAGCCATTAGCAAAATCGACCTGTCGGATGGCGAGCCGTTTTTGCAGGAGGGTTTTGGCATCCGCAGCACGGTGCTCTGGGTCAAGCACAAGTTCGGCATCGAGCTGGATTTCGACGAGATCCGAGAGCTGGAACCCGAGCCGATACGGCAACTGGTCTACCAGCGGGCCGAACAGGCGTACGACGAAAAAGAAGCCGAATACCCCATCATGGCCGCGCTGTATCGATTCTCGTCCGGCCCCAACCATTCACGCCTGGATCGCGAGGGCCTGGCAGCCTGGGCCAGCGAACGGTTCCAGACCGAATTGAGCGTCGAGGATTTCAAGCACAAGCAGCGCGAAGAGATCCGGGAATTGCTGGTCGCGCAAAGCCGCCAGTGCCAGCAGCGAGCCGCCGATTATCACGAGCAGATGACCGTTCGAATCGACCAATTGTTCGGGCCCGATTCGGAAGGCCAGACCGCGATCATCGCTGCGGGCGGTACTCCACCGCTGCAAGAATTGGTCGACTGGGTGGCCGAGAACCTGGGCGGCCAACTGGCGATCGAAGACATCGAAAGGATGCAACGCGAGGATCTGGAGCGAAAGCTGACCGAAGTGGTCGAAGAACGATTCCGACCGGAGATTCGGCGGATGGAACGGTCGATCTTGCTGCAGATCGTGGACATGGGCTGGAAGGATCATCTGCTGGCCATGGACCACTTGCGCAGCTCGGTCGGGTTGGTCGGATACGCCCAGGTCGATCCCAAGGTCGAATATAAACGCGAAGGAATGAAGACGTTCGAACAGATGTGGAACTCCGTGGGAGAACGCGTCACCGACCTGGTTTTTCGCATGGAACAACTGGATGAAGGGTTCGTAGGCAGCACCTGGGTCGAAACGGCCGCCACCCATGCTCAAGCCCAATCGGCCAGCGAAATCGCTCGACAACAACAAGCGGCGATCAATGCCAGCGGTGGCGAAGTCGTGGTGGAAACCATCCGCAATCGAGGGCAACGCGTAGGACGTAACGACCCCTGTCCCTGCGGCAGTGGAAAGAAATACAAGAATTGCTGCATGCGAAAAATGGGCGTCGCTTGACCCGGTCCCACGCTGCCATCAGAACGATAGGATCATGCGTTTTCTGCTGAATGCTGTCTACTTGCTGGCGTTGGTCCTGTACGCACCCTGGTTGATCGTCGGCATGGTCCGTCATGGGAAATATCGTGAAGGGTTTGCCGCCAAGCTGTGGGGCCAGGTGCCCAGACGCGCCGGCCCGGAAACTTGCATCTGGCTGCATGCGGTCAGTGTGGGCGAAGTTAATCTGCTGGGACCGATGATCACGCGTCTGGAAAAGCAGCACCCTCTCTGGACCTGCGTCATCTCGACGACCACGATGACCGGATATCGCTTGGCCCGCCAAAAATATGCGCCGCGCCCCGTGTTCTATTGCCCTCTGGATTTTAGCTGGGCGGTGCGGCGAGCCATGCGAAGGATGCGTCCCGATCTGCTGGTGCTGACCGAGCTGGAACTCTGGCCGAACCTGATCTTCACCGCCAATCGGCTGGGGGTACCCGTCGCGGTTATCAATGGTCGCATGAGCGACCGCAGCCTGCGAGGTTATCGTCGAATTCGCTGGTTCATGACGAGCCTGCTGCGCCGCATCGATCTGATCGCCGTCCAAAGCGATGCGTATCGCGACCGATTCCTGGGGCTAGGCGCACCGCCGGAAAGGGTGCATGTCACCGGCTCGATCAAATTCGATGGGGCCCGAATCGATCGCACGAATGCCTTGACACGCCACCTGTTGCGGCTGGCGAACATCGCAGACGACGACGTGGTCCTGCTGGCGGGCAGCACCCAATACCCGGAAGAATTGGTGGCGTTGGAGACCTTTCAGGCGTTGGCTGCCGAGTTCCCTCGTTTGCGTCTGATCCTGGTCCCTCGCCATCCCGAACGATTCGATTCAGTCGCTGCCGAGTTGGAGAAATTTGGCATGGATTGGCAACGGCGAAGCCAATTGGGACGGATGCCACCACACGAGCCGACGGCGCGAATCCTGTTAGTCGATGGGATGGGCGAACTGGACGCGTGGTGGGGAACGGCCCGCATCGCCTTCGTGGGCGGAAGCCTGACCGATCGAGGCGGGCAGAATATGATCGAACCGGCTGCCTACGGGGCGGCCGTCTCGTTCGGCCCCCATACGCACAACTTCCACGACGTCGTCAGCATGATGATCCAAGCCCAGGCCGCCCACGTGGTCCACAACGGCCAACAACTGACCGACTTCGTACGCCAATGCCTGGAAGATCCTGCCTACGCCCCGGAGCTGGGACGACGTGCCCAGCAACTGGTGCTTCAGCATCGTGGAGCTGCGGATCAGACGTGCGTTTTGCTGAGCCAATTGCTGGACGGACCGCAGGCAACGACCCAGGGGAAATGAGATCGACGCAACGGGGTAGGGAGTCGTTTTCGGCCAACGACCAACCATATGGAAACGAGCTTGCCCGAAAACGACTCCCGACCCCTTCCGCCGATTCCACCAAGAAATTTTTGGCCGGGTGCTTAGCCGAGCCTCATGGAACACGGATTTGGCTCGAGCCCTCGGTAACCGGCGTCTATTCCCGCCGTTTTGCGGCCGTTACAATCGAGGGGATGGGACGACGCGGATGGAGCCGGTTGTCGATCTCAAGAACGCGGTGGACAACTCGGGGCATCTAGGGCAAGGGGTCGATGAGGAACAGATCATGAGCAAGTGGACGATGATGATGGCTTGGGGGCTTGCGTTGGCAGTGGTACCGCAGATCCAAGCGGACCGGCCTATCGTGCCAAATGCCGAATTCCAAGTGGGAGAAGACAGCCCGCAAGGCTGGCGGTTGAGTGGCTCGGGACGCTGGGTCGACCGGCAGATACTGGAGGTCAGCGGCAGCGGCAGCGATTCCAGCTTCTGGTGGACGCCCGAGGTGAAGATGTCGCCGGGCCACCGCTATCACTTCGAATTCCGTGGTCGTCGAGTCGGTGGGAGCGGCAGCGCGATCACTGGACCGGCGTTCGCCAACCGGGATCAAGTCGGGTTGACCGATCAATGGCGATGGATGGGGCACGTGTTTCGCGTACCGGACCATGGCGGTGACGGGCGATTGAGGCTGGGGCAATGGCATGCGACGGGCGCTATCCAGTTCGACGCCGTTCGGCTGACTCCGACGCTGCCCGTTTATCGGCAGGAGGGCGAAATTGTCCTGGGCGAAGGCGAGATGATTCAAGGCGATCGTTATCATTTTGCTGGGAATTACAGGCACCCGGGCAGCAACGATCATCGCGTCCTGCATCGCACCACGACTTCGTTCAATTCGGATCGCTGGACGTTTGGCACCGACGCCGAGGTGATCTATCGATTCGCGCTGCCTGGCGTGTCGCTGATGTCGATGTCGATCGAGTTCGATGTGAATTATTACGTGCGAGGCGCCTGCCGGTTGGAGGTCAGTCGCGAAGGGCGAGATTGGCATCTGCTGGCGGAACAGGGCGAGTTGGGTACGGCCGATGGGCAGGTGCCCGACGATCTTCTTCCCGCCGAGCAGCTCTATGTCCGCTTGCGGTCTGCGGAAGGTGCGGCCAGCCTTCAGGTCAACCGGCTGGATGTTCGCGCACGGTTGGACCAGACGCTGGGCGAAATCACAGGCGAGACGGTCTACGCGGATCTGCGGGAGATGACCGACCATCTGACGATCGAACACATGACGATCCAACAAGACTCGCAGACGGGCACCCGGCGACTGGACGCGACGGTTGGTTGGTCCGGTCCGTCGGATGGTGTTTTGAAGGCGTCGCTGACGGGGCCGGCAGATTTCACGACCGATGTTCGAGGCGTGGTTTCGACCGGCGATCGTTGGCGGTTTCAGATGCCCGTGCCCGATCGATTGCCGGGCAGCCATGTGGTGAATCTCCGGGTCAGCGAAGAACGGGGGGCGACGCTTACCACCGACCTGACGATCCGCGTGCCTGACTTCTATCGGACGGATTACGGCTACCGCTTGCCCGGCGGCTGCGATCAGATTGCCTTGTGGTGGTGCGACGCTACCCGCAAGGTGCCTCGACAGCGATCGGTGCCCAACGCCCGGGGCGAAGCGGTACGTCTGGAAGCGGCTCGACACGATTATGAAGCGGCACAGATCGTGGTGCGACCGACCGACGACTTGACCGGATTGACCGCCGAGGCGACGGATCTGGTCGGGCCGGGAGGTTATCGCATTCCGGCGGCCAGCACCGAGATCCTCTGGGTGTACTATCACTTTGTCCAACATCCGACGGATGCCACCGGCGTACGTGACTGGTGGCCCGATGCGTTGCCTCCTTTGGATACTCCATTGCAAGTCGCCGCCGGTCAGAACCAGCCGCTGTGGATCCTGTTTTACGTGCCCGAGGATGCCCCGGCGGGTGACTATACGGGCAGCCTGCGATTGCGAGCGGACGGGTTTACAGCTCAGGTGCCGATCGAATTGCGAGTTTGGAACTTTACGCTGCCCAGGGAGAATCATCTGGAGACGGCGTTCGGATTGAGTGCCGCGAACATCTGGCGATACCACGGTTTGACAACCGAAGAGGATCGGCGCCGGGTGCTGGACATGTATCTGGAATCGTTTGCCAAGCATCGGATCAGTCCGTACGACCCGGTCCCGTTAGACCCGATCCGCGTTCGCTTCGTCCCCGACGCTCAGCCGCCGCGAGCCGAGGTGGATTTTTCGGCGTTTGAACCCGCGATGACTCGAGCGATCGAGCGTTACGGTTTCACCGGTTTTCGTCTGCGCATCCAGGGTATGGGAGGGGGGACGTTTCATTCTCGATACGAGCCGAGAATCGGTGAGTACGGCGAAGACACTCCCGAGTATCAAGCCATGTTCGCCGATTACGTCAAGCAACTCGAAGATTTCCTGGCCGAGCGAGGCTGGTTGGATAGGGCCTACGTTTACTGGTTCGACGAACCCGCTCCGGCCGATTATGAGTTCGTCGCCAACGGGATGCGACGGCTGAAGAAGCACGCCCCACGATTGCGACGGATGCTGACTGAAGAGCCCGGCGATAATGTGCTGGCGGGTTTGGTCGATATCTGGTGTCCGGTCAGCCACCACTACGATGAGGAACAGGCGGAAAAGCGGCGTGCGTTGGGCGAGCGTTTTTGGTGGTACGTCTGCACGGTTCCCAAGGCCCCGTATTGCACTCTGTTTATCGATCACCCGGCCACGGAGTTGCGAGTCTGGCATTGGCAGACCTGGCAGCGTGGGATCGTCGGGACGCTGGTGTGGCAGTCGAACTACTGGACCAGCAGCGCTGCGTTCCCCGACCAGCCGCAAGACCCGTACGAAGATCCGATGGGGTATGTCAGCGGCTATTCCACCCCGCGTGGCGTGAAGCGGTTCTGGGGCAACGGCGACGGACGGTTTTTGTACCCGCCGCTGGCAGCCTCGGTGCCGGGAAAATCCGGTGATCAGCCGGTGATCCAACCGCCCGTGTCCAGCATCCGGTGGGAGATGATTCGCGAGGGAGTCGAGGATTACGAGATGCTGTACTTGCTGCGACAGTTGCTGGACGAGAAACGGTCGACCTTTCCTGACGAGCAAGTGACAGCGTGGCGGGATTTGTTGCGAGTCCCGTCTTCGATCACCTCCGACATGACCACCTTTACCACCGATCCGACGCCGATTTACGAGCGTC
Source organism: Planctomycetaceae bacterium (assembly GCA_007695205.1). Lineage (GTDB taxonomy): Bacteria > Planctomycetota > Planctomycetia > Pirellulales > Pirellulaceae > SKKK01. Next base: position 8,586 of record REEF01000727.1, on the reverse strand, counting down.
GGCGAGCCGTGGCCCGGGCGATCGAGGCGTTGATAGATTGACGCAAATCGAATCGGTTCGTGGTCTGGAGACCGAAACGCTCCTATCGCCGATACGGTCCTTTCCCTTATTTACCAGCAATCGAGGTACTCACGATGGCGAAGACTCAGTGGATTTGTTCCGAATGTCAATTGGAGATGCATCCCATCAAGTTGTTGGATGCCACCGATTCTGGCATGGGCGGCCAGGGGATCGCTCATACCGAGCTGTCTTACGCCGCGATGGATTCGGTCGCCAGTCTTTTCACGAGGACGATTCCCAGGCTGGGCACCGTCCAAGCCAGGATGTGTCCCGAATGTGGCCACATCAGCTTGTACGGCCGACCGTCCAGTAGCAGCAGTGAAATGCTTCGTCGTCCTTGAATGACGAAGCTATCCGGCGTGCCAGCCTTCGGCCAGTTCTTTTTCCCATTGATCCATCAAGGGCCAATCGACCGCACACGTGCCGAAATCTGCCAAGTGCTGGTAGCCCTGCAGACGCGTGATGGTCTCGGTCAACCGCTCCGGATCGTTGCGGAAGAAGGGGCCGTGGCTGGGCAACAGCCATTGCACATCGCTGCGGCGGATTCGCTCCAGCGAACGGACGAATTTCGGCAGATCGCTGCCATGATGCGCGTCGATCGCGCCGACCGAACCGTCACGAAAGATGTTATCGCCACTGAACAGAAGCTCGCCCAATCGAAAGGATACGTGACAATCGGTATGCCCCGGCGTGAACCAGACGTCCAGTTCCAGACCGCCGACGATCACTTTATCGCCCTCGTCCACCGTGTGGTCGACGTCGACCGGCGGCATCTTTAGGTCGATGTTTTGACATGGGATGTGGGCAAACGTGTACCAGCGATCGCCCGTCGCCAGCGGCTGGACCGCCATGGGATGCGTGGTGACCGTGGTACGCAAAATCTGTTTGGCTTTGGCCAGGCCCTGAATATGATCCACATCGGCATGGGTTGCGATCAACGTCTTGCATTGTGACAACGGGAAATCCATCTCGCGAATCATCTCGATAATCTCGTCCACGGTGTCCTCGAATCCGATGTCGATCAAGATCCACTCGTCACGGTCGAAGACCAAATAGACGTTGCTGCCCAGAACGTGACCGGCTTGATGATTGATCTCGATCACATTGGGAAAGATGGGGCGACGTTCGAGCATATCTTGTTTCTTCCTTCACGAAGCGATGACGCAACCGGGCCCAGGACAGTCTCCGGAACCGCCAGTCCGACAGCCTACGATGATTCTAGCAAACAAGACCATACTTTCCATCCCATGCTGTACCTGCTGCTGTGAATGTTTGTGACGACCACTGCCGGCCTTACGCGTCTGTTGCCCAAAACAAAGGATCTTCTTCCCGCCGGCTTGCCCAGACCGTGAGTTTTGGGAATCGATCGGCCAGGCGATCGGCCAGCGTTTCCACCGCAAAACGTTCGCTGGCGTAGTGTCCGGGCAGTAACAACGCCACTCCCAACGCTTCGGCCTCCAAGCAGGTGTGAAACGTCGTCTCGCCCGTCACCAGCACGTCGCAGCCCAGGCGCGCCGCCGGTTCCAGGAACTCGCCTGCCGCTCCGCAAGCCACGGCGATACATCGCACATCACAATTCCTGTCGCCGACCACGTGCAGGCCCGCGATGCCCAGGAACCGCTTCAGTTCCTGTACCAAATCGGCCAGTCGGATCGGCTGGCTCAGTAGACCGTACCTGCCTGCGCCCTGTTCGGGTCGTTGCGGATCGTGGACCACCAACGGCAGCACGTCCGTCAAACCCAATCCGTCTGCTAGTTGCTGATTGATCCCTTGCGCCGCCGAGTCGAAAGCCGTATGCGGGCTGTAGACTGCCACATCGGCTCGGATCAACTGAAGGAGCAAACGACTGGGCGTCTGCTCTGTCGTCAGCCGTTTCAGCGGCCGAAAAGGCATCGGATGGTGCGTGACAATCAAATCTACCCCATCCTCCACCGCCTCGGCCACACTGGCAGGTGTGACCGTCAGGCAAGTCATCACTCGGCCCACCGGGCGACCCGGATCGCCCACCAACAGACCGACATTGTCCCAGTCCTCGGCCAATTGCAACGGAGCAAACGTGTCCAAGAATTCACAGATTTCGCGTAACGCAGTCATCAGCACCTCTTTCCTCACGATCGCCTTGGTTTGATCCCGATCGCTCGGAGCGATCGCCCGTGTGGGTACCCATCCAAGGTTCCTGCATCCATCATGGTGGGATTGTACGACACGGCAAGGGGTCGGGAGCCGTTTTTGGCCAACGATTTTTCCCGCGTTCCTTTACTCGCTGCGAGATCTCAACAGATGCTGGATCTCGCAGATCACGACCTGATGGACCCAGTCCGAGGCTTCGATGTTGAAGTGATGGAGCGTGGCCGCTTCCTGGATTTCCGGAAACTGACGGATGTCCACGTTGACCAACTGCGTGGCCGGATTGGTCGCGCGAATCGGTACACCGCGGAATACGCGAAACCAGGTCGGTGAGAAATTCGACTGATACAGATTCACACAGCGGCGCACGTTCATGGGGACGTCCGAGGGATTGGTCGCGTCGATCATGATCATCAAATCAACGACCTGCCCCGAAGCACCCAATTGCCGCGCCAATCCCGGCAGCATGTCGCCGCCCAGACTGTGTCCGATCAAGACCAGCGGCCCGTCTAATTCACCCCGCATGTACCGCTGGGCGATGTGTCGCGTCGCATGTGGCGACCAAGAAGTCGGGACGACCTGCACTTCCAGTTCGTGGCAAGGCAACTTTGCCGCCAAATCGTCCAATCCCAGCGAAAAGATCGTCATGACGCCGCGCACCAGAAGGACCGTGCCGCGAGGCGGTCCCGAGTCGGCTCGGGACGGAACCGTGCCGCTCAGCAGGATCAGCAGCAACGCACCGAGAGGGGCCAGCGAGGGGAGGGGGGTATGCCAGCAGCCTTTTCGTATTGCGCAAAACGGATCTGATCGCTGATCGGAACGTTGCATCGGTCAAGCTCGGAAAGGCAGGCAAGATAGTGAGACTATTCCGACGGATCGCACACCGCCAGTTATTGCGGGCAACGCCCTGTTTTTCCATCGGCCCGACCCGGAGGATGACTGCAGTGCTTTCATTCCAAATAGGAAGATGAGGGCTCGATCAGCCAGCGTCTCGTTCCTCATCCTTTTCGTGGCCGTTCGGTGATCACGGCCGCCCGAACAGGGTGATCGACTGGACGGTGCGCTGCCGCTCTTCCCGCTCGTCGGGCAGATGACCTTTGAACCACGCTTTCGCGCGGTAGCGGAACTGGTCATCGCCGGACGGCAACAAGCGGGCGGGGTGGCGGGAGAGGGCCAGGGGTAACGGCTGATGGAAATCGGTGGTCGTATCGGGCGGTTCGTGGCAGCCGATGCACCCTTTGTTCTCGCCCGGTCGCACGTACATCCACAGCAGTTGGTTGCCGACCACCTGTCGATCGCTGTCCAGCACCTGCAGATGCAGGAAGCGGTCCGCGGGCACTTCGACGGCGAACGATCCGTCGGCGGCCAAAGGCACGGTTCCCAGCACGCGACCGATCGCGCCGCCATGGTTCTTCCACGGCAACCCGCGATTGGTGTGCGTCTGGTGCCGAGCGACCTGCGGCAAGCCCTCGATGATTCGAACCAATCGCCCGCGTTCGCGAACGGCGTCTAACTGCGAAATGAAGGCCGAACTGCAATACAAGGTGCCGGTGAACTGGCGTTGCTTTACGCCCGATGATGTGGCGATGACCGGTGGAACGGGTCGAGGGTGCAGCGGCCGAGCACCAAAGTCGGCCACGTGCGGGTCGTTGTACACCAGCGTCAGGTCTCCCGACGCCATGTCCAGCAGGTAGATCCCCAGATCCACGGTATCGGTGGGTCGGCTGCCGCCGACCGATTCGTAAGGTTTTTTGCCCGCCGCAACCAGCAAGGTACGGTCGTCCAGTGGGTAGGGCGAGGTGATGGCCCAGGCCATATCGGGCCGGATGATCCTTTCGCCGCGCCGGCCCTCGGTCACGATCGGTCCGGCCTGGGTGTTCATCACGTAACTGGCGGGGCCGAAGGGTTGAGGCTGGGACAGTCGCAACACGCGATGCCTCAAACCCGTCTCGCCCCAAGCCGTGTAGCCCCCGTCGATTTGGCTCCAGAACTCACGGCGTTCCGGACCATACAACGTCGTGGTCCGCGTCCCGTCGGGCAAGGCGCTCAATAGGTTCCATTCGACCTTCAACCGTGCATAGAAGATCTCCAATCGAGCGAACAGCAGATTGCCGTCCGGACCGATCACCGTATCGGCATCGCGACCTAAATTAAAGCCGATGAATTGCATGTTGCTGCCATCCGGATCCATCACGGCCAACCCGGTACAAGGATAGCCGTGGTATTCGTCGCGGGTTCCCAGCCGAGTGGTCGAAAAGACGATGCGGCCATCCGGCAGGTAGGCGGGACTGACATGGTGATACGGGCCCTGGGTGATCTGGCGAAGCTGATTGCCATCGACGTCGATTTCGTACAAGTGCCACCAGGGATCATGCTGCAGGCGGCGAGCGAACAGGACTCGACGACCATCGTACGAGACATGGGCATCCGCCACATATCCGTCGGGGAAGTCCGTCAGCGGGACCACGACCGGGCTTGGGCCACTGATGTCTAAAACAGCCAGATTTCGACCCGGACGGTACACGGGCCCCGCGTCGGTCGTGTTGTGAGTCTGGCGCCAATTGTCGGTCCGAAACGTGTTGTGCGGGTTGTGATCACCCTGGAGGAACACAAACCGAGTGGGAGATTCGGGCACCATGATCTCGGTCGGTTGGCCGATGGGAGTCGGCGGTATCCCGAGCCTTTCCGAGTCCGTATCGGGCTCCGATCGCGGCTCGATTCGAGGCGCCAGATCGCGTTTCCAGATCGCTTCGCGGGCCACCATGCGCACCGAATGGAAATCGTGATCCGCCTCGGCCTTTTGCAGCGCGTCCACAGCGTCGGGGGTGCCGAGCTGATCGAGGGCCACAGCCGCCGCGTAACGACTCTCCAACACGTTCCGCTCGTCTTGCAAGATCTCGATCAATAGCGGCACGTGATCGACGGCGCCCAATCGCCCCAAGGCCATGAGATAGGCCTCGCGGAATCGCGGAGTCGGATCGTTGAATTCGTCTTGGCCGACTTGCCATGTGTCGTGCAGCCGTTCGGCAAAAAAACCATAATCGGCCTCGGGCGGCGATGCGGCCAGTCGTTCCGCGATCACCGGGACCGCTTCCCGCGCATCCATAAAGATCAACGCCTTGACCGCATTGATCCGTACCCAATGGTTCGGATGGTCCAGCAGATTCAACAGCAGCGGCACGTCCGCCGGATCGCGGCAAAGAGCGGCCAGGAAATTGCCGGCGTAAGGAGGCTGGTCGGCGTTGGCGGGAAACTCCGTATCCAATTGCCCTCGCGCCAATTCCAGCAGCGTCTCACGCTGCGGGATCTCCGGCACCCGGCGATCCTGACCCAGCGCTTCGAACGCCGCGTCCACCACGGCTTGTCGCAACCCCACACGATCCAGCAACCAGGCGACGATCTGTTGATGTGGTTCCACGTCGTAGACCATCAGCGCGTCGGCGTCGCTGGGGATATTGGCGACCAGCAGCGGCCCGATGTCGCCCAACGCTTCCAGCGATTCCCGTCGCTGGAAATCGATCCGGCTGATCGACATCGCGATCGCGTAGGTAGCGGCGGGGATGCGGTCTCGCGGGTCGAACCGACCGGTGTCCGAAGCATGGATCCGCCGCGGGTTAGCAGGCCGGTTCAATCCGCGAGCATAATCCGGATAGGCCGCCAGCAAGGCCGCAGCCGCCTCCTCGCCACCCAGATCTCCCAGCGCATCGGCCGCATAGCGAGCCCACTGCTCGTTGTGCAGCATCGTCACCAACGCATCCAGCGCGTGATCGCCGCCCAGCAGCCCCAACGCGCGGATGCCCGCCTGGACTCGACGCTTGGCGGAATACCGCGTCTCGTCGGTCGATACCGAATCGAGCCATGGGCGGATCGCTCGGATCACATGCTCGTCCGCATCCGCGCCACCCAAGGCGCCCAGCGCTCGTAACGCCCGCTCGATCTGGTGATCACGCCGCTCCGATCCGACCGGCGCGGCCTGACGCCGAGTTTCCACTTGTAGCAGAGCCGTAGGATAGGTGGGGTTCCGGGAAGCCAGCGAGTTGATACGCAGATAACGCACAGGGCGCGGTTCGAAAGAAACGGTCTGAGTTGTCGGGGGGGCCTGAGCCCGATGAGCGACTTGGATGAATTCGTCAGGTTCCACCGCGACCTCGATCGAATACTCCGTCATGGCGAATGGCGGATGCTGGTGAATGATCACGCGACCCACCTGGACTCCGTCCCCCAAATCGATCGTACAGGATTGCGGAAAGTCCACGTCCTTGGTCATCCACAACGTCTTCAAGCTGCCGTCGGTGATCGATGCGGGATCGGAGGTCTGCCCCAATACCCCGCCACCGATGTAACACGAGGAGACCCGGACCGGGCGACCCGCCGCATCGTTCGTGGGCTGGTCTTCCGTCAGATCGCCCAGCAGCGCCAATACGTCCGGCGGGATCGCTTCCGGTCGCAGCTCAGATACCCACTGCCGCCAAACGGCCGATTGTTGATTGCGAATCCGTCGATCGGCCAACGCGTCGAAAGGAAAATCCATGCCGGTCAGGTTCGTCAACGCGACCCAAGCCGCTTGGCGCACCGCCCAGTCCTGATCCTGCAACGCGGTGCACAACGGTGGCAACGCATCGCGATCGCCACACCAGGCGAGCGCCAGCGCTGCTTCACGACGGACCGCCGACGCTGGATCGGTCAAGGCATGCTGCAGTGCCGGTGCCGCCGGAGCGTATCTCAGGTATCCCAATGCTTCGGCTGCCCGCTGGCGACCGGCGTCGTCGCCCGCATGCAAGTTCGCCATGAGTTCGGTCGCTTGACGACGGTAGGGATCAAGCTCCCCCGCCGATCGATCCTCCGCAACCCCCGCTGGCTCAGACACAGGCTGGGAATCCTCGTCCTGGGCTGCGGTCGCGCCGTTGATCGAAGCCAACCGGACGAACAAAACGGCCGTGGCTAGCAGTGGAAGATATCGAGCGGGAGTGGAGCACAGGGCGAACATGATCAAGGTTCCTGTAACTTGCGGTGGTGGGCGCCAAAGGCGGTGGATCTGCCTGGCACAGAATCCGATCGGCTGGCCCTGGATCGATGATCATTCCAGCGTCCATGGTTTGCGGTATTCGTAGTGCAGCAGATCGTTGAATTCGGGACTGTTCAAGATACGTTCCTGCTGGGCGTCCCACTCGATGCGCAAGCGAGTCTGCAACGAGATATTGGCCAGCAGGCTAAAGGTAGTCGAGCGGTGTCCGATCTCGACGTCGGCCGTCGGCCGCTCACGCGATTTGACACAATCCAGGAAATTGCGGGTGTGCTGGTCGGTCAGGTTCCCGTCGGTCGTCTGCTGACGCTCGGACTCCATCCGATCCCCCGGTTCCTGGAACTGACCGCCTCGTTCGGGAAGGATCTCGTAGCCACGGTCGCCGATATACAGCGTGCCCTGGGTACCGCGAAATTCGACCTGTGCTCGCGCCAAATCTCGCGAAATCGGCAACGCTAGATTCTGACTGGCCTCGTATTGCCCAAACACAGCCAGACGGCCGGACGCGAATTCAAAGGTGGTTTGTAGCGTGTCCGGGATCGTGCGATCATCGTCCACCGCAAACCGGCCGCCCATCGCGCAGACGGACGACGGAGCCAGTTCGCCAGTCAGCCAGCGGATCACATCCAGGCGGTGGACACCGAAATTGGCCATCTGCGACGAAAATAGATGCCACCAGCGAAACTTGTACGGCGTGATATTGTCCTGGTAATCCTGCATGGGGCGAGGCCCCAGCCAAAGATCCCAGTCCAGATCTTTCGGCGGAGGAGTCGTTGGCGATTTGCCGATCCCCAACGGATACATGTTGCTCAGATGAAAAGCACGGCTGATCGTCACCTTGCCGATGTCGCCACGACGGATCCGTTCGGCCACATCCGCATACATCTGAGACGATCGGCGGTGGGTGCCGACCTGGACCACGCGATCGTATCGCCGAGCCGCCTGGACCATCTTTCGGCCTTCATAGATGGTCGCCGAAAGCGGCTTCTCGACGAACACATCCATCCCGGCACGGCAGGCCTGGATCATCATGATCGCGTGCCAGTGATCGGGAGTCGAGATCACAACCGCATCGATATCCGGACGCTCCAAGACCTGGCGAAAATCGCGGTAGGTCGCCACCTGGCCACCCGCCGTCTGCCGACCGGATTCCCGAGCCGGTTCGTGGACGTCACACACGGCCACCGCCAGCGCATCGTCATGTTTTTGGAACGATCGGATCAATTGACAGCCACGGTTGCCAGCCCCGAGGAACCCCAACCGAATCCGCTCGTTGGCCCCTTGAACCCGCGCCCCACTGGACGCCGCGAACGCCACGGCAGCCACGCCCCCCGCCGTGGCAAACGGCCGCCGGCTCAGCCGGGGGGTCGTGTTGG
>REEF01000505.1 GCA_007695205.1 Planctomycetaceae bacterium | reverse complement strand
GCCGCCGCCCATGCCGCCCATGCCACCCATGCCGCCAAACTGAGCCAGCACGGGGACACCGGCGAAAGCGTCCGGCAGCTTGATCGACAATGGCTGCTGCCCCTTATTCTCGATCAGCACGTTGGCTTCCTTGACGTTTCGGGGAATCAGCTTTACCTCGATTTGGCCGTCCTGGATAGCTTGAAAGAACTCGACAGCATCGCTTTGCGGCGCTTGCTCGGCCGCCGACGCACAAATCGGTGCCCCCAGCAGTGCGGCGATGGCACCCAGAACAAAAAGACGCTGGACGAAGGTCAGGCAAAACATGATTCGCATCTCCCTTTGATACTCGCGATTGGCCAACAGCGTCCCGCAGACGCAACTCTGGCGCAGGCCCCTACCCATTAAGGATAACCGCTGCGGAAGAAAATTCCAACAATTTCCTGGTCGCTACGACGAAAACAGGAAAAAAAAGCATTTGCGAAGGGCTGTTTTTGTTAGTATCGGTTAGTTACCAGTACCAATCGGAGCCCATTCCTGCTTCGCATTGGACGCCGAGCACGCCTTTGACTTCCCCTGCGATTTTTGGGATCAGCTCCAGGCTTTGCGTCGACGGAGCATTCCCGGTGATCGTCACATGACCATCGCGAGCCTCGACATGAATGCCGGCGCTGCGGGTGACGGGGTTCTTGGCCAAGGCAGCCCAGACCTGCGAGCCCAGATGGACATCGTCGAATTGCTGCTTACTCTGCTCGGTCGGCCGAAATTCCGGCTGCTCCCATAACTGCGTGATCACGGTGACCGCGCTATCCAGTCGGATCTGGCCTAAATTGAGCACCAAGTGGTACTGGGTGGCGTCGTCGCAATCCACGTCGTACAGCAACCGTGCCCAGCGGCGGCGAGATTCATCGACTTGGTGGATATAAGCGATGGCTTTTTCACGCGTCAAAGACGCCTGCTGCATGGCCGCCTGTATTCGATACTCGATATTCGCGACCACACGGACTCGCAGCGCATCAGGAATATCGGCGACCAGCAGATGCCCAACGTTGCCATGGTAGATCAGATTCCCTTCCCGTGCCTGATCCAACAGCACGGCGGTCAAGCACTTGACGTAAGCCAGCCGCTTACCAGGAACCTCCTCCCAGAAACGGGGGGATTCATTCAGCGATTTTCGCAGTTCTTCCTCAACAATGCCATACTCCTTTGCGGCCAGGGCCAAGGCGTCCTCCCGCCCCAGGCAGGGGTATCCCAACTGTTTTGCCAGCGCGTGTGCGACACATGTGCCGCCGGCGAACGAGCCGCGGCTGATCGTGATGATTGGCATAGAATCTACCTCCAGTGTTGGAACTGTGAATCTAACCTGCGACGCACGATCGTGCAACGCCCGACCAGCACCTTACGGACCTCGCATGGCTTGTTGGATGATCCGCCGATCGAAATAGTTGATCGACATCCCGGCATCGACGACGATCGATTGAGCGGTGATGCCGGACGATCGTGGACTGAGCAAGAACACGGCCGCATCGGCGGCCTCCTGGGTCTGGACGGCTCGACCGCGCGGGATGATCTGTTCGGCGTACAGATACGAATCCACGTAGCCCGGGATTCCGGCCGATGCGGATGTTTTCAACAGTCCCGGTGCGACCGCATTAAAACGAACGCGGGAAAACGCACTGAACGACTTGGTCAAAAAAGCCAACGACGAATCCAAGGCGGCCTTGATCGGGGCCATGTAGCCATAGCTCTCGCTGGCCATCCGGGTGGTGGAGATCGAAATGGTGACGACCGACGCATCCGGATCCAGCAGGTCTTTCAACGCGTTGCTCAACGATATCAGTGAATAGCACGAAATATCCATCGCCTGCAGGAATTGCGATTTGCCCGTCTCGTGAAAAGGCCTCATGCCGTCTGCGTAATCGGCAAAGGCCAGCGAATGGACCAGCCCGTGAAGGGGTATGTCCAGTGCGGCCAATTCGTCGCGCAGGTGAGCGATCTGTTCTTCGAATTGCACGTCGCAAATAAGCACCGGCGCGTCGCCCAGCAGCTTGGCGACCTGGTTGCGTCGCGCGTCGTCCTGAACCACATGGATGACCCGAGCGCCGATCTGCTCCAACGTAGATCCGATGTGGTAGGCGACGCTCTTTCGATTGGCTACCCCGAAAACGACGATGTTCTTGTCCGCCAGTTTTAGATATTCCATAGGCTGCAACTCCCTAGCAGTTCATGCGGCATGCGACATCAAGCTCCCAGAGAGTCGGCGGCCGTGGGAATAACGCTCGGTTGGCGAGGCGGATTGGGTTCGTCACTGACGATCAACCCATCGCGGAGTCGGACGACACGCTTCGCATGAGCCGAGACTTCATCTTCGTGGGTGACCATGATGATCGTTCGGCCTTCTTCGTTCAGGCTATCGAACAGAGCCAGGATTTCGGCGGTGGTTTTCGAGTCCAAGTTTCCGGTCGCTTCGTCGGCCAGAATAAAATAAGGATCGTTCACCAGGCTGCGCGCGATGGCGACCCGCTGCTGCTGGCCACCGGAGAGCTGCGTCGGCCGATGTCCCAAGCGGTCCGCCAGACCGACCATCGCCGCCAGGCTGTGGCAACGGCGCCGCGTCTGCCGATTGACTCGACCCTGGTAATACAGAGGCACCTCGATGTTCTCCACGACCGTTAACTGCGGGATCAGGTTGTAAGACTGGAAGACGAACCCGATACGGCTGGCTCGGATCATCGACAGTTGCTGGTCGTTCAACCGTGCTACATCCAGGTCGCCCAGGTAGTACGAACCGGCCGTCGGCTTATCCAGGCAGCCCAGCAGATTCAACAGCGTGCTCTTCCCAGACCCCGAAGGTCCCATGATCGCGACGTAATCGCCTTGCGGCACTTCCAGAGAAACGCCCCGCAATGCTCGGACCGTTTCTCCTTTCAATACATAATCTTTTTTCAAGCCCACCAGGCGGCAGGCCATGCTGGTGCCGGTCTCGGACGCGGTCGTCATGGGCTGCTCCCTTCATCCTGTCCGGACGGTTTGCTGCCGGAGCGTTGGCCGACCGCTTTCATGAATTCCTGGCGAGTGATCTGTCCATCGCCATCCAGGTCACTGGCTTCGATGCGGGTGCGTTGATCCGCCGGCAGTCGGGCCAATTCCTCCGCCGAGATCACTCCGTCGCCATCAGTGTCGATCATCGAAAAAATGCGGGCCGGGTCGAACCCGTCGCCCGCAGCACCGTCGCCCGCAGCACCGTCGCCCGCAGCACCGTCGCCCGCAGCACCGCCGCCCGCAGCACCGTCGCTGCCGGCACGGCCGACACCGGAACTATCGCCACGGCCTCCCCCACCCGATCCGGAACCGCTTGGCGGGCCTTTCGCCGATCCGCCGAAGCGGCCGGGACCCGCTGCTTCCGATCCGCCAGGACGTGGCTCGGACGCCAATTCGTCTTGGACTTCGCTGGAATCGGCGTCGGGCATGTCGGGTAATTCCAATCGATCCGTGAAAGCACGAGGATTCAAGATCACGCGATCTCCCTCCTCTAACCCCGATTGGACGATCATGTAGCTGTCGTTACTGGATCCGACCTGGATCTCGCGAGTCTCCCAGCGGTCACCGTCTTTCAGCAGGCAGAAGAACCGTCCCCTGGTCTCGTACAATGCCTGGACGGGCAACTGCAAGACCTCGTTGTGTTGTTCGGCCAGGATGCGAACCTCGGCACTCATCCCCGAACGAACATCCTCGGGCGGATCGATGATCTGAATAAACGTGGCGTATTCTCGGATGTTGCCGGACCGCCAGCTCGTCGGTTCCGCGTACTGGTTGACCCGCGTCACGCGACCTCGGAACTTCCGACCACGGATCGCATCGAACTCGATCGACACCGGCATGCCGGCCCGGATCATCGAGATCCGCGATTCGTTGACGTTCGCCTTGACCTGCATTTTGTTCGGATCCGGCAAGCGGATCAGCACCTGGTTCTCCCGGACCAACGCCCCTTCTTCCACCACAAATTCCGAACCGCCGCCAAACCCGGAAAACGTATTGGCATAGACGACCTGACCCGGCTCGGGAGCGATGATGGTGCACTTGGCGATCTGCTCCCTGATCTCTTCCAGTTTTTCCATCTCCAGTTCGTGGCTTTGTTTCTCTGAATCCCAGCGAGCTTGCGATGTCGCGATGTCGCTGTCGAACTGCTTCAACATCTTCGCCCTCGTATATTTGCGCAAGACTTCCAGCTTGGTTTGCGCGGCGTCCAGTTCGTTCCTGGCCTTCTCTACGGCGAACTGATCGCCCTCCATTTGCAACGCGCTCACGATGCCGCGTGCCGCCAGACGTTCGGTGGACTGAAACGCCAACTGGGCTCGACGCAGGTTCTCTTCGGCCACGAAGATCTCGCTCAGCACCGCCTGTTCCTCCTGGCGAAACGTGCCTTCCAGGTATTCCAGACGAGCGATCTCGGCCGCCCTGAGCGTGTTCTCGGCCTGGACGACCATGGCATAACTGGTGTTGCAGACGATCTGTTGCTGGACCAAGTCCCGTTCGAGCGCCGAGGTCCTCAATTCGACTAGCTTGTCCCCCCTTTCAACATGGGTGCCTTCGTCGATCACCCAGAGGATCTCCGTCGTGTTGCTCGCCCCTGACTTGACTTCGCACTTGATATCCACATTACTGGAGCTTTCAACCACCCCCTGTTCCAGAACAATCTGCTCGAAGGGACCGCGCGTCACCCTGGCCATCAGGATCCGCTCGTCGCCATCGTCTTCGTTCTGTCGGTAGTAATACCAGACCAAGCCGCTTCCGCCGGCGACCAGAACCAAGATCAGCACGGTAAACAAAACGATCGAACCCGAACGCCTAACATTCAAGAGTCCGCGTCTGGAGGAGGGGTACACGTTCTTCATGAGTCCAAGTCCGTCAGGGGAAGATACTCCAGCAACCACACAGGGACTGTCGTGTCTTCTCGAAAGGAGGGCAGCAATAAAGATAACCGACCGCGCCAAGGTATCTGATTCTAGACACATAGGCATCCCGTGGCAAATGGCTGAGATAAAACGGAAAAGCCTAATGGGGGGTGTTTGTAGAATCTTCAAGCGTTTTGACAATCATCATCGTCATA
>REEF01000686.1 GCA_007695205.1 Planctomycetaceae bacterium | reverse complement strand
CGGCCCCCCCCCATCTGTTGTTCTTCCGCACGCTTGTGGTTTTCAGCTTCGGGCTGATGTGGTTGCCTGCAGGAGTTGTTGGGGCCGAGCCCACCGCCGATCCGGCGTTGGACGAGGCCTTTCAGAAGCTGATGGGATTGGAACCGGGCCAGGATCTGCAGCAGTTCCGGCCGATCGATCAGGCTCTGGGGGCAGCGCAGCGCGACGAGTCTATCCGAGCGGACATCGAGGCTCGCTTGGTCCAGGTCCTGCGTGGTGAAGCCACCGACTTGGGCAAAGACTACGCGTGCCGCCAGTTGGTGACGGTCGGTGGCGACGAAGCCATCGCGGCGCTCCGTGAACTGGTCCCCGACGAACGCATGTCCTACATGGCCCGTTTCGGATTGGAGGGCATCGGCGGCTCCAAGGCGGCCGATGCGCTCCGCGAATTGCTGGGTACCACCGAGGGTCTGCAACAGATCGGCGTGGTGATTTCGCTGGGGCGAATGGCCGATGCGGGGGCGGCGACGCCGATCGCGGCCTTGTTGGACAACGCGGATCGCCCGCTGGCCGATGCCTGTCTGACCGCATTGGGACAGATCGGCACGGTCCCCGCAGCACGGGCGCTGCAGGAGTACGTCGGCAAGGAAGGATCATCGGCATCGCCGGCGGCGTTCGACGCGCTGCTGGCCGCTGCCGAATCGTTGTGCCAAGCCGGTCAGTTCGAGCTGGCAGCAGAGCTGTGCCAGGGATTGTGGGGCGCGGAATCCCGTCGAGTTCGGGAGGGCGCCTTTCGCGGTTGGATTGCCGCCAATCCGGACCAGTCGCTGGCGATCATCATCGCTGCACTGGCGGGCGACGAGGACTGGAAACGCGTCGCGGCGGCCGACTACGTGGCCGATTTGCGTCAACCGGCCGAACTGCAGCAGATCGCCGCTGCCTTAGGGGATTTGCCGGCCGAGGGCCAGGTGGCCGCGCTGAAGAGCCTGACACCGCGCAGCGACCCGGCGATTCGCCAAGCCGCGTTGTCGTTGGCTACCTCGGCAAACGTGGATGTGGCCGTGGCAGCCTTGGAAGCGTTGATCCTGTCGGGGACGGCCGAGGATGTGCCGGCCCTGGTGGCGATCGTGATCGATGGTGATGATCCACAGAAGCGCCAGGCAGCTTTCGAAACGATCCGTCGGATGCCCGCCGATGGGGTCGATCGGGCCGTGAAGGCGTGGCTGGGAAAAACGGAAAACCCACCGTCCGTGATCGTGCAATTGGCCGTCGCACGCCGCTCGCCGATGCTGGTGCCGGCCCTGCTGAAGGCCGCGCGAGCACCCCATGCGGTGGCGCGGCTCGAGGCGTGGCTGGGGTTAGAGATCATGGCCCAACCCCAGCATGCGGCCCAGCTTGTCGATCTGTTGATCGAGACGGCCCCGGGCCCCGAGCGGGAAGCGGCCGACCGAGCCGTCTGGTTGACGAGCCTGCGAATCGAAGACCCCGCGCAGCGATCGGCGCCGCTGTTGGCTGCTCTGGAAGCAGGGCACCAGAACGCGGCCGTCGTGCTGCTGCCGACGCTGGCCCGCATGGGAGACCCCGCCGCGCTGCCCGCCGTCCGAAACGCGATGCAAAGCAGCCAAGCCCGAGTTCGTGATGCGGGCTACCGAGCGTTGGCCAATTGGCCTGATCCCATCGTGGCCGATGAATTGTTGGAAATCGCCAAGACCAGCGAGGTGGATGCTTATCGTATCTGGGCGCTGCGAGCTTTCGCGCGGTTGGTCGCGCTGCCCAGTGACCGACCGGCGGCAGAAACCTTTCGAATGCTACGCGACGCCATGCAACTGACCGTGCGAATCGAAGACAAACAGTTGTTCCTCTCGCGGTTGTCGGCCGTGCGAGTGCCCGAGGCGCTCGATCTGCTGATGTCGTACGTAGGCGATCCCGACCTGGAATCGGCAGCCATCCCGGCGATCTTCACACTGGCCAAAGGCCTGAGCCAAACACATCCCGAGCAGGCAGCCGCCGCCTTGAACAAGATCCAGCCGCTGGTCACCGATCCGGAGATCGAGCAGCAGATCCCGCGCGTGCTGCGCGATATCGATAACCGTTAGAGCCTTCAGTCGTAAGATGCATGCACCGTGCGCGCATCTTGTAGGTTGGGACTCTGTCCCGACCGGGTCGGGTCGGAGACCCAACCTACGTTGGTTGCGGCCAGCGGCCGCGTTAGGAAAACATTCGATCGACCCTCGAACAACCGAACCTTGGCCCTGCTGACAGGGCATCCATCAATGACAAGGATAGGACCATGACATCTTGCAAGAAACTGCCGATGACGCGACGGGAAATGCTGGTGCGATCGGCGACCGCGTCGATCGCTGCGCCGCTGGTGATCCCCAGCTCTGTTTTAGGACGGGACGGGACCACCGCGCCCAGCAACCGTATCACGATGGGGGTCATCGGCATCGGCGCCATGGGACGCGGGCACCTGCGCATCTGTGCCGGCTTCCAGGATACTCAGGTGCTGGCGGTCTGCGATGTCGACTCCTGGCGACGCAACGACGCCTTGCAGACAATGGAGCAGACGTACAGCGACCGGAGATCCAGCGGGCAGGCTCATGATGTTGCCGGCTACAACGACTTCCGGGACGTACTAGGACGCGACGACATCGATGCCGTGATCATCAGCCCCGGGGATCGTTGGCATCCGGCGATGACCGTTCTGGCAGCCCAGGTTGGCAAAGACGTCTACTGCGAAAAGCCCATTTCCTTGACCATCCGCCAGGCGCGGACCATGATCCAGGCCGTCCGGCGGCATCAGGTCGTGTTCCAGACCGGTCTGCAGCAGCGCAATTCGGCCGAATTCCTGAAGGCCGCCGAGCTGATCCATGCCGGTCGGATCGGTCAGGTAAAACGGGCCTACGTCACGGCCGGCGGGGTCAGCAACTATTTGAATCTGCCCGCCGAACCTGTGCCCGAAGGCCTGGATTGGGATTTGTGGCTGGGACCCTGCCCCTGGCACCCTTTCAACCATCGATATCACCACGTGGGACCGCCCAAGCATGTCGTACCGTGGACCTGCAATCGAGCGTTCGGCGCGGGCGGGCTGACTTCAGGTACCGTGCACAATCTCGATTCCGCTCAAGAAGGCCTGCAGAAGGATTCCGAGGGACCGGTCAAGATCACCCCGCCCGGAGTCGACGGAGCCCACTCGCTGACCTTCACCTATGCCGATGGCACGCAGATCATCTGTGCAACGCGACTGGAACCCGGCAAGCACGAAATTCCGCCCGGTTGGAATCCCCAAACACCGATCGTGAATTTCGGGGTCTTGTTCGTCGGCGACCGTGGGTGGATCCATGTCGAAAGGCAGGGACTGCTGAACTGCTATCCGGAACATATCCTGGATGTCGAGGTTCCCAAGATTCATTCCGTTGCGGAAAACCATCGTGATTGGATCGATTGCATCCGCAGCAGGCGACGGCCCCGAGCGGACGTCGAGAGCAGTGCGTACTCGACCATTCTATCCCATCTGGGCTGCATCGCCTTGTGGACAGGCCGGTCGCTAACGTGGGATCCCCTCCGGGAAGAATTTGCGGACGACCGTGAGGCCAATTCGATGCGGGCTCGAGCCACGCGGGAACCGTGGAGCGTATGAGCGCCGATGATGGGTGACAACTCCGATACTGGTCGAACGACTCGCAGCATCCGCCTGATCGCGGTGGTCCTTTTGGCACCGGTTGCGGAACTGGCCGCTCAGCCCCAGGCAGCGGCCGGGACCAATTCGGCGATCCCGGCGGTGGTGGCTGCCGAGGAATCATCCACCGAAAACGCCGGCCCGAGCAAGTTCGACGAGTTGGTCACCCAGATCGTGCTGGACACCATGCCTCACGAAATCGTCCGGGACAAGGATTGGGGCAAGACACGGCAGATGTGGGACGGCGTCAGGATCCGCTGGGAAGGCAACCGGCTGGATACCCGACGCCGTTGGAAGACCGTCAATCACGGGACGTGGAAACGCTACGAGGTCCGTCTGGTCGACCCCGAGCAGCGTTTCGCCGTCCAGGTCGAACCGCCCCAAGCCCAGCAGGACGGCCGAGTCGGTTTTGTGGCGCAAGTCGATGCGGCGATCGATGTGTTCGGTCGCGTGGCACAGTGGGAACGGGGCGTTCAGTTGCTCAGTCTCAGTGCCGAGGCGACGGCCGTCGTCCGGTTGCGGATCGATTGCCGCGTGGCCATGAAGCTGGATGTCTCGCGATTTCCCCCCGATGTCCGTTTCGAGCCTGAGGTCACCGCCGCCGAACTGCAGTTGGTCCGCTTCCGTCTGCATCGGATCAGCCAGGTACAAGGCCCCCTGGTCCGCGAGCTGGGGTCGGCGTTGCGGAGTTTCATCGAGTCCAAGATCGCCGACCGTCAGGATCGCATGGTCCAGCGGATCAATCGGCGGATTGATAGACAAAAGGACGATCTCCGTTTATCCATCCACGACCTGCTCGCATCCCGCTGGGGCGACTTGGCCGCCGAGCAACTGGAATCGACCGGCGACCTGCCACCGGAACCCGAGCCGGAATGATGGGCGTTCAGGTGCCCACCACCTAACCCCGCGTCGGCGGAAGGTTCATGTTCCCGATCAAAGGCCCTCCCATTACCTCGATGCGGATCGGTCAGGCCATTCGACTGGAAATCCCCGGAGGGCAACGATAGGTGCCACCCATCTAACCGATAGGTGCCACCCAGCTAACAGGCCTGCCTAACCAGGGCAACGATAGGTGCCACCCATCTAACGGAATAACGATAGGTGCCACCCACCTAATACATCTAATTGGCCTCCCTAACCAGCACCTAACGATAGGTGCCACCCACCTAATATGCCTCCCTAACCAGGGGGCACGGATACTTTCTGTTGGGATCCGCATCCGCCTGTCGCCAGAGGGACCAATTCACCGCCGCTGGCTAGTACCTCGACCACGCGGACGGCCAGAAGGAAAAGTGAGTGGCTTTTTCTGTCCTGAAAGATCTATGGGTGGCACCTTTTGTATTGCGTTTCGCGTCATGGCTGTCGCACGCAAACCTAGCTTGCAACCGTACACCTGTCCTGAATGCCCGAGCCGCAAAACGGCACGCCCGGTAAA
>REEF01000401.1 GCA_007695205.1 Planctomycetaceae bacterium | reverse complement strand
TCTTGACTTATAACTTATCGAACGCTCGCATTTTGTTTTGCGATGGTATGAAAGCATGATAGCAAAAAAAGAAAATGAGCGATAAGTCGAGACCTGATTCCACATCATTTCCTTGTCTTTTGTCGTAAGTCTATTTTTGCTGCTTTATTTTACGTGCAAATTTGAGACAGTACTTGTAGATCTGAGTTCGTCGATACGGCCAGCTACGACCGATGGCGTTTAGGTCGGCGGCGTGATTTGAAAAAGCACCAGGTCGCCTGAGCGGCACCGTACACCGAAACTCAATTTCGCCGGGCTTCCTCAAGACCTGACCCCGGCGTTACAGTTTCTCTGCGAAGTGGCAGCGACTCAGGTGCCCTTCTACCAGTTGCCTCAACTCGGGCATCTCGTTTTCGCAACGCTTTTGGTCCGCTGCTGATAATTTGGCTCGCAGAGGACAGCGGGGATGGAAGCGGCAACCGCTGGGCGGATTGACGGGGCTGGGCACGTCGCCCGGCAGCACGATACGTTTTCGCCGAGCTGTCGGGTCCATGGTCGGGATGGAACTGAGCAGTGCTTCGCTGTACGGATGCATGGGCTTGCGGTACAGCACCGTGGCCGCTGCCAATTCGACGATCTGCCCCAGGTACATGACCGCCACCCGGTCCGATATGTACTCGACCACCGACAGATCATGCGAGATGAACAGATAGGTCAGTTTGAACTTCTCCCGCAACACCACCAGCAAGTTGATGATCTGGGACTGGATCGACACGTCCAGCGCGGAGATCGGTTCGTCCAGCACCATGAAACGGGGGTTCAGCGCCAGGGCTCGAGCCACGCAGATCCGCTGTCGCTGGCCTCCGGAAAACTCGTGCGGATAACGGTTCATATAGCTGGGGTCCAGCCCCACCTGTTCAAGGGTTTCCCGCACCCTGCTCCGACGTTCCTGTTTGTTACCCATCCGATGTACGACCAGTCCTTCTTCGACGATCCCTTGAATGGTCATGCGTGGATTGAGGGATCCGAACGGGTCCTGGAACACGATCTGCATATCGCGTCGCAATCGACGGAGCGAATCACCTCGAGCGGACGCCACATCGCGACCGTCGAAATGCACGGTACCGCCGGTCGGGTCCAGCAACCGCAGGATGGTGCGTCCTGCGGTTGTCTTACCGCAACCGCTCTCGCCCACCAACCCCAGCGTTTCGCCCTCGGCGACATCGAAACTGACGTCGTCGACGGCTTTGACATTCGCCACCACGCGTGAAAGCACGCCGCGTCGAATGGGGAAGAACTTTTCCAGGCGATTTACGGTTAACAGGGCATCGGTCATCAACGTCAGCTCACATTCATCCATTGGCGTGAGCGGCCGCTTTCGAGGACCGCGTCACAGATTTTTTGTGTCTCCAGCGCCTCGCGGAACGAGGGACTGCACGGTTCACCTTTGTCCATGGCTTCCAGGAAATCGGCCAATTGGTGGACGAAACTGTGTTCGTAACCGATCTGCAATCCCGGCACCCACCACTTGTTCATGTAGGGCATGTCGCCGTCGGTGACATGGACCGAACGCCAGCCGCGGACCAGCGAGTCATCTCGGTGGTCGAAGTACTCCAGTCGATGCAGGTCATGCAGATCCCAGCGAATCGAGGCATGTTCGCCGTTGATTTCCAGCGTATACAGTGCCTTGTGCCCGCGAGCGTAGCGAGTCGATTCGAACAGGCCCAGCGAACCGTTGGCAAAGTGGCAGAGGAACGCGCAGGCGTCATCGATCCCGACCTGCTCCACCTGGCCCGTTTCGGCGTGCTTGCGTTGTTTGATGAACGTCTCGGTCAACGCGGTGACGTCGGTAATCGAGCCGTTGAGCCACAGCGCCGTATCGATGCAGTGGGCGAGCAGGTCTCCGGTGACACCTGATCCGGCCGCTTTGACATCCAGACGCCAGGTCGCCATGCCGCCTTGGGGCACATCGGCGGAGATCGTCCAGTCTTGCAGGAACTGGGATCGGAAGTGGAAGATTTTTCCCAAGCGTCCTTCGTCGATCAGATTCTTGGCCAGGGTAACGGCCGGGATGCGTCGATAGTTGAACGAGACCAAGTTAGGTACTTTGGCCGCCTCGACCGCCGCGACCATTTCTTCTGCTTGCTGTGTATTCAATGCCAGCGGTTTTTCGCACAGGATGGCTTTGCCGGCCTTGGCCGCAGCGATCGCGATTTCGGCGTGCATGTTATTGGGCACGCAGATATCGACCAGATCGATATCCGACCGCTCGACCACCTTGCGCCAATCGGTCTCGGCTTCTTGGTAGCCCCAACGATCGGCGAACGCTTGGGCGACATCCTTCTCCAATCCGCAGACCACCTTGGGCACGGGCTGGTACGGCGAGTCGAAGAAATTCGTCAACCGATTGTAGGCGTTGCTGTGGGTACGGCCCATGAAGCCATAGCCGATCAATCCGATATTCAGGGGTTTGGCCATCTCGAAATGTCTCCTCGGTCAGGGGTTGTTCGTGGTTGATTGGATACAAGGAAAGGGCCGCAGGCCGGCCGATCCGGCCTGCGAGATCGATGGACACGGCGCACGGACTTACGCCTGCCAGCCGTGCGCTTCGCGGACGCGGATCATGGCTTGCAAGATCTTGTTCCAGGTTTCTTGGGTTTCGAGAACCTGGTTGGGGAACATGCAGCCGTCCCAGCAGATGTGCACCAGCTTACGTGCGGGGGCATCCTGCAGCCAGTAGCCAGCCGTGGCGGTGATATCCAGTTTGCCGTTGGGATCATCGGCCTGGCAGTGTCGGCCTGTCTTGTCATGCGAACCGGTACCATGCACGGACCCGTCGTTTTGGGCGACGTGGAAGTCGATCGTCCACGGCCTGAGTGCATCGGTCATGGTCTTGTACGCCGCATCGAACTCCTCTTGGCCGTAGCCCGGCTTCAGCAACGCATGCTCTTCGGCATTATAGCCCAGCAGGTACAGGTACGTATGCGCCTGGTCCGCTTGGAAGCCGACCGTTTCGGGCATGCCGACTTCTTCCAGCAAGTTCAGCATATGCTTCCAGGAGTGCATCCCGCCCCAGCAGATCTCGCCTTCGGCCGCCAGTCGCTCGCCGTGATCCGCTGCGACTCGAGCCGCCTCGCGAAATGTCTCCGCGATCCGCTTCGTGTTCTCGGCCGGAGCCGCATCCCAATCGGAAACGCTGGTGGCCGAATCGATACGGATATTCCCGTACTGGCGGACTCCGTGATCGTTGAACACCCGCGCGATGCGGCAGGCCTTCCGGACGGCCAGCACAAATTTTTCTCGATCGGCCGCGTTGCCCATGGCGCTGGCGCCCACGGTACCCGGCCAGATGGGCGCGACCAGGGTTCCGACCTTCAGCCCGTATCCGGCGATCAGGTCGGCGATCCGCTTCAGTTCCGCGTCCGAAGCGTCGGGGTCGGTGTGGGGGAAGAACAGGAAATAATCGACGCCCTCGAACTTTTGGCCATCGACTTCGGCCGCGGCCGTCAGTTCCAGCATCCGCTCGAGGCTGATCGGCGGGTGATCGGTACCTTCTTCTTTACCGACCAGCCCGGGCCACATGGCGTTGTGGAGTTTCGGGTAATTGTTGCTCATCGCAAATCGCCTTTCGCACAGGGGAATGGGACGTGATCTACTTCTTGTAATCACCCAGATTGGGCACGCTAGGCCAGGTGTCAGGTCCGAAGTAACGCAAGCCCACCAGCGGTTCGCTGCCGGTGTTCTCGATTTCCACACCGGCCCGAGCCGCTTCGTCGGTGATGAAGACCTCGTCTTCGGTTTCGGCCCCGAAGCGGATCATGGCAGGCGTCTGCAGGTTCAGCGCCCCCATGCGGCCTTTGCCTTGGGTGGTGATCCAACCGCTGGGTCCGCCGTCCTGGATGGTGCATTTCGCGCCCGGTTGCACGGTCAATTCGCGAGCCGTGAACAGTTGAGCGCCGTCGACCAATCCGTACACGATCCACAAGTCGACCCAACCTTCGCCCTGGTCAGCGACGATCGGTTCCAAGTAATGGTTGTCCTTGAAGCTGGGGTCGATGTTTCGATCCCAATCAAGCTGGCTGATAATGAAATCCAGATCCTGGTGCTTGTCGGCTGGAACGTCCTTCACCAGCAGCGACCACGGCACCTCGCGACCTTCGACCAGCGATTGGAACATCCCGAACACGTCGCTGCCCCACTGCGGTTCGTAGGTGCACAACGATCCGGGCGCGTGCAGCACGCCGGGCGGGACCAGCCAGCCCGTGCCGCGTTTCAGTCGATATGCCTTGGACAGATCCAGGATGCCGTTATCCCCCTTGCTCCAATCCTCCAGGCACTTACGGAGCTGTTGCTTGGTCGTTCCGGGCTCGAGGCCAAAGAACGTGTACGGGAAATTGTTGTCGCAGTTGTTGTACTGCGGCGGGAAGTAGTAGCTCTCCGGCTTGCCTTCCTGGCCCGTCAGCTTGGCATGCTCGAAGCTCTGGTGCATGTGGTGCGGGATGGGTCCCATGTTGTCGAAGAACTTCGAGTAAACGGGCCACCGCTGGTATTTGTCGAACAGAGCCGACCCGATCACCCGTGCGCCGGCCTCGGCCACGGCATCCTTCAACAGGAACGTCTGGCCCTCGAACGAGCAGAAACTCTGCCCCTCGTGCCAGACGCGGCCATCGTTCGCCGCGTCCGTCGTGCTGGCAAACCACCGTTCGTCGATACCACCGCGGTGCGCGCCATAGGCGTAGTAATCCTCCGGGTGCAACTTGATCCGCTTGCCCGGATGCAAAAAGCTGCGCGGCACCCACGTCGGAGTGAGCCGCAGCAGACCGCCGCCCGCGTTCAAAGCGCTGTCCAGAATTTTTCCGACGCTGTCACCCTTCACAATGTTCTGTTCGCTCATGGTCACCCTTCCGATTGCATTGTCCTAGAACCGCTGTAATGTCTCCGTGCATCTGATCCGCCGCCGATCATCGACGAATGCATTCTGACGGAAAACCCATTTTGTAAGCGTTTTCAGGCCGCTTGACAATGCCCCGCGATATGCACCCGGCCAGGGGTTTCTTGTCAATCAAGGTAGCCTTGCATGGGTGACACAACGGGGTCGGGAGTCGTTTTCGGGCAAGCTCG
>REEF01000477.1 GCA_007695205.1 Planctomycetaceae bacterium | reverse complement strand
CCTGCGCAAACGCATCTTGGTTCTGCAGTTTCGCGTTTCGAGGTCCTGATGGAGTTACGGGAGAGCCAGCCGGAGAGTCTGATCCACTTCGACTATCTGGAAGCCCAGTTCCACCATGCCACGGCGCTGAGGACTTGGGGGGATGTGGCCTTAAAGCGTCACCATTTAGGACAGGCCATCGAAATGTACCGCGACGCCAAGAATGCCTTTGAGCAGTTGCTGATGAAAAACCCAGATGTGCCCGTTTACGAGATGGAAACCGCCAGAACCAAGTTCAATCTGGCGATTGCACTGCTTGCATCCAAGCAACCGGAGGCGATCGCAGAAGTGAAGCATTTGTTGGACGTCGTCCAAGAAATCCTGGACAAACTTGACGAACGGTATCCGGAACACCCAGCGCTGAGCGAAGATGCCCGAGAACTGCGGCAGAAGCTGCACACGCTCCAACAGGCACTCGCCCCGTCCATGACAGACCGGCGAGCCGAAGACCGCGTGCATGACCTGTCTGCCAGCATTGCACGCAAGCAGACAGGATGGCGAGTTAGACCGCCCGCCGTCAAGATGGTCCCATCGTAACACCGAATTCATTCCGTTCGTGCCGTGGAAAACGGAATGAACTCCGTTCTACGATTCGAGGCCCAACGGGACCAACGTCACACCGGGCAGTAGAGACGTACCCTTCCGATGAGTCCAGGACAGACCCAGCCCCCGTTTTATCCGAAAAACCGGCTTCTTTGATTCAACCCCTCCAGTCGGCATAACCGATTCTCTCTTTGGAGGCCGCAACAGAACCGCTCACGTGGTTCGGTATCTCCGAGACCGAGATGCTCACGTGGTTCGGTATCTCCGAGACCGAGATGCTCACGTGGGTCGGTATCTCCGAGACCGACATCATTGGCTCTGTATCTCCGAGACCGACGCAGTTCTGTTACCGCCTCTTCGACCCGCGGCCGCGTGAGAACTCGGCCTGCGAGATCCTGCTGCACCGCCGCGTATTGGTGCAAGCATTTCCCGCGCACCGCAGTCTGGCGCAGCGGTCTCGACGTTCCAAATCACTGCCCTGGATGAGGGCAAAGCAGAGGGGGGGGGGAAGAGATCATGCGCGAAATTTGGGGAACGTCCCTGCGTTTCATGATGGTTGTTGGGTTGGTCTGCGCATCGTCGGTCGCGCATGCGGATTTCGTCCGCATGCAAATGGACGACGAATACCTGGGCGTCACGGTGCGCTTGACCGATTTCGCCGAATTGCAGCCGTCGCTGCTCGATCCCGACTTGCCGCCCAGACCGCAAGTAGGTCCGTTCTACGAAGTCCCTCTTCCTCGATCACCGGGCTCGCGGCTCGATTCATTGTTCATGCCAACCTGGGACACTTACGCCGCCTCGTCCTCGGGCCGACGAATCGGCGATATCGATCTCACGTCGCTGCTGGCCGATGCTCCCGCGATGTTCGGGCACTTCTACGGAGGCGGAATGAGGCTCTCCGGCATGTTTGACTACGCCCCAGTATCCTTCGGTTTCTTTGCATTTGACGATATTCCTTTGGCGGGGCGAACTGGGCGCACTCATGTGGGAGAGAACAACAAGGCGCTGACCCAAGACCGAGTGTACGTGCGATACAATCACTACCACGGGGTATCTAACGTATCTGCACTCACATCTACCGGCGGTGAAATGAGTGGGGAAATTCGGGGTTTCCACTTAGACACCTATACATTGGCTGCTGAAAAGACTTTTTGTGGGGGAATCTGGTCCCTGGAGGCTCGTTTGCCGTTGGCCGGCCAAATGCATTTCGCCACCGACGGTCTCTCTGTTACCGGCGGCAATCTCGGCAACCTAGCCCTGATCTTGAAACGCATGATCTACTTGACCGATCGGAGCAGTGCCGTAGCCGGGATCGGCGTCGATGTACCAACAGGCAGTGCAGCAAGAGGCAACGCAGTCGTTGCGGATTACAGTATCCATAACGATGCCGTACATCTCTTGCCCTATCTCGGATTTTTGCACGCATCCGAGAACCGTTTCTTCATGAACGGTTTTGCCCAATTGGATCTACCTCTCAATCGCCAGCGTTTTTCAGCAAGGGAACCTTTCTTTGGAGACATCGGTAAATTTACCGAACAGACGCTACTCCACTTGGATCTGTCGATTGGCCGTTGGTTACAAAGGGATCCGGAAGCGGCGTTTCTCACTGGATTGGCGTTTCTTACCGAGTTGCATTATACGACCACGCTGAACGACGGCGATTCTCTCAGGCTGTGGGCGGGAAATGCGATTTTTGATCTCGATAGTCCCGCAAATCGCACCGACCTGCTGAACCTTACCATCGGCCTGCACACCGAGTGGCGAAACAACACGCTGTTGCGTGTGGGCAGCGTTTTTCCGCTGCGGACTGGGACCGATCGGACGTTCGATTCCGAACTGCAAGTGCAACTCGAACGCCGGTTCTAAGTCGCCGTAGCAGACGCGGCCACGTGGGCGGTATTTCCGAGACCGACGTCACGTGGGTCGGTATCTCCGAGACCGACGCGGTTTTGTCATAGCTTCCGAGCAGCTTCTCCGCAACCAAAAACGTCAGCAAGGATGTCGCCTTTGCGTCCTCGCTCAAACGTCAGCTCACCAGGCTTCGCTGAAACCTGAAGTCCTAATCTTTCACATAATCTTTCACATAATCTCTTCCGCCTGCGTTGAAGACAGGCAGGTTAGGTGAAAGATCGTTGGCACTCCGCCCCCTTCTGGGGAGCCTCCTGGCCAGTTTGCGAAAAAAGTCGAACTGTGTCGGGCTCAGCGCTTGTTTTTCGAGTAAACCAATAGGGCGTTCGGGCCTGGGGATATCGGCCAGCCGTTGCTTGCCGGCCAGAGCGTCGTCCGTCCGCCCGATGGTGTGTGGACCGTTTGGACTCGATGCAGACTGAGGAGTACGACCATGAAGATGCGATTTCCCATTTTGGTTTTGGCGATCTTCGTCGCGGGCAGCGGCCTGCTATGGCTTCTCGGCCCGGGGTACGCTCAGGAGTCGGCAGGCTCGCCCAGCCAGCCTTTTTGGCCTGCCAGCTTGGCGAATTTCCCCCAAAGCGGCGGCGGATGCGGCGGCGGTTGGGGCTGGGGCTACCGTCATGCGTCGACGGCCGAAGAGGGCGTGATGCGGGGCATGGCGGCCATCATGGAGGCCCAAGGGGCTCGGAATCTGATGAATGCCCAGGCCCTGGGGTTGAGGGAAGACGCCCGCCGGAAATACCTGGACAATCGGCTGTTTCGAACGCACACGTATTTCGCGATGCGCCAGTACAATCGCCAGGCGCGTGATGCGGCCCGCAGCCCGCGAGCGACTGCGGACGACTTGGAAAGACTCGCTCGTTCCCAGGCGCCGCAACGGCTCAACGCCATCCAACTGAATCCCGCGCGCGGCGCCATCGCTTGGCCGGCGAACTTTCGGGACGCCCAGTACGAATCGAGCCGCAAAACGTTGGAGCGTTTGTACTACGGGCTCGCCAAAACGGGCTCCTTGACCGGTGAGCAACACGCTCAATCGCTGCAAGCGATCGAAGCGATGGATGCGGACCTAAAGAAGAATATCAGCAGCTACGCGCCCATGAATTACATCGCACTGAGTAGCTTCCTGGACGGGCTGAAGTACGAATTCGTCGTACCCGCTGTGCCGGATTCGGAGCTGGTGAGCGTGGTTCACCGCTAAATCGACGGTGAATTCAGGTGTCGGGTTGCCTTTCTCATTTTCGAGTAAGGCATTAGGGACTGCAGAGCATCCAGAGTTCGTGTCGAGGAAATCGCAGTTCTTGCTTTACAGGAGAGACGATCATGATTCCATTGTTCAGGTTCTTTTTCGGCGGAAGGAAACAGTCCCTCCAAGTTCGGGCTTCGGATGCCTCGCTCACGGTTCCTGCAGCAGGTGCTGCTTCATGGACGGTAGAGACGGGACAGCCTGTTCATGGTGAATGGGATGACAAGGATGAGTTACAGGCCCATCTGAGCAACCAGGCGTCGATCCTCCGGAGACGCGGAGATCTGGATGGAGCGCTAAAGCTGTACAGGAAGCAGCAGCGACTGGAGATGTACAGGCGGCAAGAACAACTTTGCCGCGAACTGGGGGACGGCGACGGGCTGCAGGCAAGCCTGAGGCACCAGGGACTGATCCTGGATGCCTGCGGCGATTTGGAAGGCGCGATGACGCTGTACAAACAACAGGAAGAGATTTGCCGTCAGTTGGAAAATCAGCGCGGACTGGCCAGCTCCCTGGCAAATCAAGCTGTCTTGCTGAGCGACAAAATGGATCGACGCGTCGAAGCGATGCGACTGCTCGAAGAAGCGGCAACGGCCGCTCAAGGAGCCCAGGACGAACCGCTGTTGAAATGGATTCGTTCGCTGCAACGCTGACCGTTTCCGTTGATTCGGAAATTCCGTGCCGGGCCACGGCGGAGCCGAAGATCGAGGAGCTGGCCGTGCGGAGATCCAGCGGATCATTGATGTGTGGTAGATTCTTCTGCAACGCGTTTGGGCGTTTCATCGTTCGCCAACCCTTCCCGCCACACCTGATACCTAAAAAAAAGCCCCCGCCCGCACCGGCCGCCCAACAGCGACCGGTGCGGACAGGACAACCGATCAGCATCACCGTCGTCGCGGACTCGTCCTGATATCCCCATTGCCTACGGCCGCCATCATCAGCAGGCCGCCGACCACGAAGAACACCAGCCACGATTGAAAGCCCAATCCGACCAAAGCGGCCACCACGAAGATGCCACCTGCGGTGATCGAATTCAATTTTTGTCTGGCACCCAAAATGAACCTCCTTTGATGCTTAACGTTCTAACTTGCAGGGATTTCCGCACGCGGAGAATCCCGGTCCATTCACTCCAGCCACCGCTGGCAGTGATCGTCGCGGTGATCGCACATGTTGCAGCCCATTCCGGGCCGAAACACGTACTGGCCGCGATCCAGGTCATCCAGGTAGGCCCGGATCGCCGCGAACAGCCGCCGGAAGTGCCGCTCGCTGCGGGGCTCATAACGATGGAAGTCCAGCTTGGGCGTCTTGGTCTTGATCAACGAGCGGATCTCCAAGCCGCCCTCATCCCGCCCGCTGGCCCGGCGGTACATGTAG